>CAYNGN010000204.1:0-5571 GCA_964396615.1 uncultured Thiothrix sp.
CTTGCTTGAGGCGATTACCAGACGATTACATCGCTATCGGCGGATGGGACATGATTTAACGGTGCGATCGGCACGGCGTGTGCCTTTGGCTATCAAAATAGTAGTCTGTGTTTTGCCAAATTATCTGCGTGGTCATATTAAGGCTGCTTTGCTTGATTTGTTGGGCAATCATCGCAGGGCTGATGGTCAATTGGGGTTTTTTCATCCTGATCACTTGATCTTTGGTGAGGGGATTTATTTAAGCAAATTAGTTGCGGTTGTTCAAGCGGTTGCCGGCGTGGAAAGTGTGCAAGTTACAAGGCTGCAAAGGCTCAATGCTGTTGCAAATCAAGAAATCGAGAAGGGTGTTCTTCCGCTGGGTTCTTTTGAAATTGCACGGCTTGATAATGATCCTAGCTTTCCTGAAAACGGTATACTCATGCTGGATATGCGAGGTGGAAGATGAAAAAAACAGGTAATGTATGTAACCCTTGTTGTTACCCTGAAATCGTTAATAGCCAAGCCTGTGGATGTTGTGAAGGCATTGATATGCTAACCCCGCTAGCACGGTATAATCGTCCGAGCTTATCAGAAATAAGCTACCGAATAGGTTCACATGCAAGTTTCCTCGAAACGATGAAAGCACGTTTATCGAGTAGCGATTATCCCGCATTGACAGGCTTGACGACACGAGATACTAACGATCCCTCTATTGCACTGCTGGACTCATGGGCAACGATTGCTGATGTACTGACTTTCTATCAGGAGCGTATTGCCAATGAAGGCTACTTACGCACCGCTACTGAGCGTCGCTCGATTTTGGAATTGGCTCGATTGGTGGGGTACAAACTGAGATCAGGCGTTTCATCGAGTGTTTTTCTAGCGTATACCATTGATGAAAATACCAAAGAAGAGGTAACCATTCCATCAGGTAGCAGAGTGCAAAGTATTCCTGGACCTGATGAATTACCTCAGGCATTTGAGACCAGCGAAGACCTGCAAGCGCGAGCGAAGTGGAATAATCTCAAGCCTCGTATGGTACGCCCACAAACGGCGACAATGATTAAACAGGAAGCACGTGTTTATTTAAAAGGGATTAATAGCAACTTAAAGCCCAATGATCCCTTATTAATTGATTTTGGCACTGGAACGCCAGCATTTCATCGTGTAAAGACGATAACGCCTGATGCAATAGCTGATCACACACGGGTAATGTTACAAGTCTCTGCTGAAGTTAAGGACATTCAAAAAGAACCTTTAAATACCGTTCAGTTGATTAAAGCATTAACCTTAATGCCTTCATTGCAACCTGCCAATACGTTAAGACTGAGCAGAAAACTTGATCAGCAGTTTATGGCAAAAGCAGCGACTGGCTATCGCACATTGAGTCGTTTTTCGACCCAATTGAGTGAGACATTCACATCCGCAGTGGCAAATGCTCAGGTAACATCTGCTAGTTCCTTGAAAGTTTTTGCTTTACGGATAGAGGCATCACTTTTTGGACACAATGCGATTCGAGAACCTCAATACGAGCCAGCAACACATATACCTTCTGGAGGAGAATTTCCTATTGCTAACCCAAACGGAGGAAATCTTAAGCCACAACCTTGGCCTGAATGGAAACCAGACGGTGAGGCGAAAGACGTACTTTATTTAGATAGGGTTTATGAACAAATCATTCAAGATGATTACATTGTAGTGGATAAGAATAATGAATCACCCACTGTTTTTGAGAGTAAAAATATTCGTTCTGTCTCACGGGCAGCTTATGGAATAAGCGGAGAAATAACACGAATCACTCTCAATGCAGATTGGTTGGATATGAACGCTCAAAAGAATATTAGTAAGATCCGCACTACAAAAATATATGCCCAACCCGAACAGCTTGAACTTGCAGAAGCACCTATTACAGACCCTATAGGTCGTTGTGTAAATAGAGGTAATGAGGCTGTCACTGAAAGTACTGTTACTGTGGAACTAGATGGTTTCTATGAAGACCTGCAATCGGGTCGTTGGGTTGTTGTTTCTGGTGAGCGAGAAATTGAGGGAACGTTAGGTGTGCGTTTTAGTGAACTGGTGATGTTGGCATCTGTCACTCAAGACGTGCGAGAAGGATTTTCTGAAGAAAAAAAACATACTTTTTTAAAGTTTGCTAATGAACTTGCTTATTGCTTCAAACGTGACACTGTTACCCTTTATGGCAATGTAGCTAAAGCCACGCATGGCGAAACCCGCCAAGAAGTATTAGGCAGTGGTGACGGCAGCAAAGTCTTACAATCATTTGAGCTTAAACAAAAACCATTGACGCATGTCTCGGCATCGAATCCAACAGGGGTTGATAGTACGCTCAACGTATTTATCAACGATATACGCTGGCATGAAACCGATACCTTAGCTGACAAACCATCAACCGAGCGGAGTTTTACCACCCAAACCGATCATGAAGATAAAACACGTATTATATTTGGCAATGGTAAACAAGGCGCTCGGTTGCCCACAGGCATTGAAAATATCAAAGCTGAATACCGTGCGGGAATTGGCACAGCAGGCAATGTGCGAGCAGAGCAGATTTCACTGCTGCAAACCAAGCCGTTGGGGGTTAAAGAAGTCATCAATCCGCTACGTGCATCAGGCGGTGCGGATAGAGAAAAACGGGATCAGGCGCGTAAAAATGCCCCCTTAGCGATTAAAGCATTAGATCGGCTGGTATCTGTACAAGATTATGAGGACTTTTGTCGCACTTATGCAGGTATTGGTAAAGCCAGAGCGATAGAAATCAGTGATGGTTATCGTCAACGGGTTCACATCACCATAGCAGGTGTTGACGATATTCCTCTTGATCCGTCATCCGATCTTTTGCAGAACTTACGCCATGCGCTACATCATTTCGGTGATCCATACCAAGCGATTGCGCTTGAGGTGCGTGAGTTGATGTTGATGGTTAGCAATGCCCGTGTACGCATTTTGCCTGATTATCAATGGGAAGCGGTTGTTACACAGATACGCGATGCCATGTTGGAAACGTTTAGTTTTGCGCAGCGCGAATTAGGTCAAGATGTATTGCTTAGTGAAGTCATCAGCGTCATGCAAGCGGTACGAGGTGTGGCTTATGTCGATGTCGATACCTTTGGTGGCATTCCTGAGAAAATTCATGTGCAGGGTATTAGACGGCTTTTAACACCTGATGAGATAGCTGAATCTGTTGATTGCTTATCAACGCGAGGGTCGCATCAGGTTATAAAAACAGAGTTTGAAGAATTCTCAAGTACAAGTACGAATTTAGAGTACGAAAAATACCTTGCATGTATGAAGTATGGAAACGTTCGCAAGGGTGGAAAAACGCAAGCTGTGCGGCAAAGGCTTAGCGTGAATCTGGCAGGCATGGAAGCGGGTTTGATACGTCCTGCCCAACTTGCTTTCTTGACACCTGATGTCGCTGAAACACTCATTCTCAATCAAATCGAGTGAGATTATTATAGATGATTATGGAGACTATAATGAAAGATGCTAGAGAAGATCGCTTGTATGAATTATTACCTGTCGTCTATCGGATGCGTGATGCAGAGCAAGGAGAGCCTTTAAAGGCACTGCTGCGTGTTATTGCTGAACAAGTTAACCTTGTTGAAGATGATATTGCACAGCTTTATGACAATTGGTTTATCGAAACATGTGAAGACTGGGTTGTACCTTATATTGGTGATCTTGTGGGCTATGAACCCGTCCATGAAGCGGGAGAGCCGTCGGCATTTAATACGCAACAAGACAAAGTGCGTAATAAGATATTATTTCCAAAGCGCGAAATTGCGAATACCCTTCGTTATCGCCGTAGAAAAGGCACGTTAGCGTTGCTTGAATTATTGAGCAATGATGTTGCTGGTTGGCCATCACGAGCGGTGGAGTTTCGTCAATTGTTGGCGCATACGCAGCAGCTAAACCCTATGCCGCATGAGCAGCGACGTACGGTTGATGTGCGTCATGGCGCGCAACTGGATGTTATTAACAGCCCCTTTGATCAATCGGTTCATACGGTCGATATTCGTCGTATCCATTCAATGCATTCCGTTGGCTTGCACAATATTCCTAGTATTGGCGTTTTTGTGTGGCGGCTAAAAGCTTACTCTGTGACACAAACGCCTGCTTATTGCGTCGAATCTGTTGCCGCACATTGTTTTACTTTTAGTGTGTTGGGAAATAGCGCGCCGCTGTTTATGCAGGCTGAAGCGGAAACTGATCCTACCCATATTGCTGATGAATTTAACCTGCCTGTTCCTATTAGAAGCAAGCTTTTTGCCGAACAAAAGGAAAAAATTTATGCAATGGCAAAAAGTATGCAGATCTGGAAGGGGATGAAAAAGAGTCGGGGCAAGGTTGAATTACGTCGTATTCCAGCCGAACAGATAGTACCTGCCGATTTAAGTCATTGGCAATACTTACCGCGTCGTAATACGGTTGCCGTTGATCCCGTTCTAGGACGTATTGCCTTTCCATCCAGACTTTATCCAAAAAACGGTGTATGGGTCAACTATCACTATGGTTTTAGTTGGGAAATAGGCGGTGGAGAGTATTCGCGTGTGGTTTCACAACCGAATCGTTCATTAACTAAGATCTATAAGGTTTGTACGCCTATTAAGTTTGAAGAGGCTGATGAAAACCGACATCCTTGCGAAAGCAAAGAAAGCAAAGAAGGTGAGGAAATATTTCACTCCATTCAGTCGGCATTAGATAAATGGAAAGAACAGAATCCTGAGCATGCGGTGATAGAAATCCTTGATAGTGCTGTTTATTCTGAGCCAATAAAAATAGACTTTGATCTTGGCAATAATGGGGAGGATGAAGATAAAACAGCCGCAGCACAAAAACCGCGCAGCTTACAGTTACGTGCCGCTAATCATAAACGCCCCATCATTAGATTACTGGATTGGCAAACAGCACAACCTGATGCAATGACAGTGATTGGTTCAGAGAATGACAGGTTTTCTCTGGACGGCATGATGATAATGGGGCGTGGCATGCAAATTTCAGGACGACTTGCTGAATTAACCATTCGTCATTCTACCTTGGTACCAGGTTGGGCTGTTGATGATGAATGTGATCCGCTTCGTCCTGCAGAACCGAGTTTGGAGATTTTCAGTCCAGCCGTTTGTGTGCAGATTGAACACAGTATTATGGGTTCTATTCAAATTGATCCCGCCATTATGCTTGAAGATATACAGGAAAGTGAACCGCAAGATGAACAAAGTGAAACCGATGATGTTGCTGTATCTGCTCAGGCACAATGTCAAGGCATTGGCAGAGAGGTTCGTTTAGAGCCACTTCGACTGTGTATCAGTGATAGTGTTCTGGATGCAACGGATCCAGAACGAGAGGCCATTGGCGCACCATGATGTGCTGTGGCCCATGCCTCTGTGAGAATACAGAGGAGTACCGTATTTGGGCAGTTACAGGTACATGCCATTGAAAGGGGGGAAAATAGTCTTTTTAACGGGCGTATCACCGTGGCAAGAAAGCAGCAAGGCTGCTTACGTTTTTGCTATGTCACCCCAGAGTCGCGAACCCCGCAGCGTTATCGTTGCCAGCCAGACCTTGTGGTGG
>CAYNGN010000205.1:0-5542 GCA_964396615.1 uncultured Thiothrix sp.
TTAAAACAATGAAAAAAACAATAACGCGATTCATTTACCTCTTACCAAAGCTGCTTATGCCTACTCACTTTAACGCCTTTATCACGCCGCTAAAAAAAGGCACAAACCTAATTGAAGCCAGTGCAGGAACAGGTAAAACCTATTCCATTGCCATGTTAATTCTACGTTTTGTCGTTGAAGATCAGTTTGAGATAGAAAAATTATTAGTGGTAACCTTCACCAAGGCGGCAACCCAAGAATTACGTAACCGTATTCGCGCACGTCTCGCAGAAGCAAAACAACTGTTTGCTGAGTACAATCAGCACAACTGGCCAGTAACATCCCGCGATAGCAACCTTCTTGCATGGGCTAAAAGCATTGAAGATAAAATAGCTGCAGTCAAAAGCCTAGAACTCGCATTGGCTGATATTGATCACGCCAGTATTTTTACTATCCATAGTTTTTGCCAAGGCGTGCTACGTCATCATGCCTTAGAAGGCGGACAGCTATTTGATTCTGCATTAGCGGATAATGTCGATGAGCTACAACAACAAATTGCCGAAGATTATTGGCGACAACACGTTTATCAACGCTCCTTCCGTGAAGTTGGCTTGCTCCGTGCAAGTTTTATGACCCCCGCCGCCTTACTTGCCAGTGTTAAAAAACTTCCCATGAATAGCATGGTTTATCCGCAAGGTTTAGTGTTAGATGACTGTTTAACAAAATTCATCGATAATCTACCGTTATTGAATACACTTAATAATGAGTTATTTGTGCCACTAACCACCAGTATCAGTAATGACCCCAGTAAGTTTAAAAAGGACTTTTTAACCCATGTAGAAACACATAGACAAGAACTCAGCACATGGCTAAACGACGCAAGAACGAACTTCTCCATGGCTGTCTTACAGACTTTTTCCTATACAGGCATTACAGAAAAAGGCTTAAATGGCAATAAATTTAGAAAAAGCACTCAGCAGCGAAGACCGCAAAGATGACTTTCTAAGCGAACAAGGTATCAATACCCAAGCCATTGATGCCTTGCAAAAAAGCATTGAAACGATCCAACTAGCCTTCCGCTTAGGCTTACACCATTTTCTGAAAACAGAAATGGAAAAACGCCAACAACGCGAAAACGTTATGTCGTTTGATGACCTCATTTTGCGTCTGTCTCATGCCTTACAGGGTGAAAAAGGGTTGGAACTACGTGAAGTGCTGCAACAGCAATACCGTGCTGCACTCATTGATGAGTTTCAAGATACTGACCAAGAACAATGGCATATTTTTTCCACCTTATTTTCCAGTCCAAACCATTATTTATATTTAATTGGCGACCCCAAACAAGCCATCTATAAATTCCGTGGTGCTGATATTTATTCCTATTTAGGCGCACAACAAAAAGCCGATCGTGATTATAGTCTTGATACCAACTGGCGCTCACACCGTCATGTCATTGCCGCCTGCAATCAATTATTTAATGTCAATGATCCGTTTAAAATTCATGCTATTCGCTATCAAGCGGTTAATGCAGGCAAACAAGGTGATTACTTGCTCCAACCCGAGAAAGCATTACAAAAGCTTGTTTTATGGCAGTTAGACGAAAATCCTGCCATAAAAACGGGCTACTGGACAAGTGGCAAAGCCAAAACGGCCATCTGCCAACATACCGTGCAAGAAATAACCAAACTACTCACTGCAAACCCTGAGATCATCATTAATACCGAGAACAATACCGAAAGCAATACCACACTCAACCCACGTGATATCGCTATTCTCGTACGCGGCAACCAAGATGCGTTAATGTATCAACAAGCCTTACAAACACAGGGCATTCCCGCAGTACTTAATGCACGTACTTCCGTCTTTTCAACGCCTGAGGCGGTACAACTTTTTCATTTACTGGATGCCATTGCCGAACCCAGTAATCGACAAAAATTACGTTATGTGATGACCTTTGCATGGTTTGGTATGGATGGCAAAGCATGGTACCAACAAACCCAAGACGAACGTTTGCTTGATGAATGGCTGATGCATTTTTTGCATTATCGTAGCCAATGGCAACAAGAAGGCGTAATGGCAATGATGCGCCAACTGATGCACGATTATTCTGTCCATCAACATATTGCTCGCTTTACTGATTTCGAGCGACAAGTTACCAATATTTATCATTTGATTGAGCTATTACAAGATGTTGCGCTGAAAGAACGCCTTGGCTTATTAAAAAGTATCTACTGGCTACAAACAGCCATCCAAGAATCAACCGACAAAACAGGCGATGGCGCAGAATTACGCCTAGAAAGCGACGAAGATGCGATAAAAATCGTCACCATACATAGCTCAAAAGGACTGGAATATCCCATTGTATTCTGCCCTGACTTATGGAGTGAAGGTAAAAAAACCAAAGACTCCATTGTTGTTTGCCATGAAGATGGCGAACTCATTGCTGACATTGGCAGTAGCAAAATGGAACAACGCCATGAACAAGCCTTACTTGAATCACAAGCCGAAGATTTACGTTTACTCTATGTTGCCATTACGCGCGCCCAATACCGTTGTTATATTACATGGGCAAATGTACGCTCCAGCAAAACCAAAAATCAATCCGCATTAGCGCACTTGCTTCGTCAGCAAACAGGCACAGACTGGGATGAACGCCTCCGCAACTTAGCCAATAAAAAAGACGGCAAACTATTTAGCTATCAACGCTTAAGCAGCGAATTAGAGCCACTACCTCCTTACCAAGTACAAGACAACGATGCTTCTCTTGTCGCTCGCTCTTTCAAGGGTAAATTTAAACTCGATTGGCAAATGAGTAGCTATAGCGGCTTAGCCTATTTAAGTACGCACGACATTCCTGAAGACCTAAGTAACGATAAAGTACAAGAGACACATCATCTAGAAAATGAAGAACCACAAAGTGACACACCTGTCACAGATGCCGAAGAAAACACACTGCCCATGCTCCCCAAAGGCGCACACACAGGAAATGTTGTACATGATTTATTAGAACATAACGCCTTCTCAGTCTTGGCATTACTGGCTACGCATAAAGATGAGACTGCGTATGAACACTACCTTGTCACACAAGAAAAAGCCTGTTTACGTTATGGTTTAGAGCCAACGGAAAACGCCGATTTACTCAATACGCTATTACAACAAACCGTCACCACTGCCTTATCCCCAGATGATAATAACTTTACCCTTGCCAACCTTGATGACAGTCAATGCTTAAAAGAAATGCCGTTTTACTTTGCGGTTGACCAACTCAATACACTGAATATTAATCAGGCGCTGCAAGGTAAAGAAGCCTTTCAACCCTTAACGTATAAAACCATTAAAGGCCAACTAACCGGCTTTATTGATTTAGTCTGTGAATATCAAGGGCGTTATTACGTGATGGATTATAAAACCAATTACCTACCTGAATACAGCCAACAGCACATGCTACATTCCATGACTGAGCATAATTATGGATTACAATATTGGCTGTATAGCGTTGTATTACATCGTTATTTACAACAACGTTTAGCGGGTTATGATTTCCAGCAACATTTTGGTGGAGTACGCTATTTATTTGTGCGGGGCATGCAAACAAACGAACCCATGTCAGGCGTGTATCATTACCAACCTGATGAGGCAACAATTGAAGCCTTAGCCGCAGCTTTAGTCGGATAGTATTTATGCATAAGAAAGACAAAACCAATGAAAAAAATCTTGCCAGCCTTGAAAAAAACGGCTCTCGATTGGGTAGCGCAGTCGCACATTTTTTAAGCCAGCGCAGTGGGCTAACGGGTGAACAACAAAACCGCTTTAATATCTTACTTAAACACTTATCCGCCGCATTAAGAAGTGGTCATACCTGCCTACTCATTACTGATGACGATGCCCGCTTATTACAACAAAGCAAGCTTGTCTCACCCGATAACGATACCCCCTTAGTGGTTGATGCCTCGCGTTTATACTTTCAACGTTATTGGCACTATGAATGCCACATTGCACAGCATATTCAACAAAAAATAAAAACGCCGCAGACACTCCCCGATCGCTTTACTGAGTTACTTGATTATTACTTTGCACCACAAAATGATTCTGATGCCCCCGATGATCAACGCCTCGCTGCGCAAGGTGTCGCAGCCCAAACCTTTAGCATTGTCACTGGCGGGCCTGGCACAGGAAAAACCACGACGGCATTACGCATTTTGGCACTATTACAAGAAATTGCATGGTTGCAAACCGATCAATTTCTGCATATTGCCTTGGTTGCCCCCACAGGCAAAGCAGCGATGCGTTTACAAGAGGCGATTGGTTCAGGCAAAAATAGCCCGCCCTTTGCACATGTCACGACAAAAATTAAAGATGCCATTCCCGAAAAAGTCAGTACGATTCATCGCTTACTCGGCGCAAAAGTAAACTCAAGTACCTTCAAGCATAATGCCGATAATCCCTTAATCCATGATTTATTAGTCATCGACGAAGCTTCAATGGTCGATTTAGCCTTAATGAGCAAACTTCTCAGCGCGTTAAAACCCAGCGCACGCTTGATCTTATTAGGCGATAAAGACCAACTGACTTCGGTTGAATCAGGCGCAGTACTGGGTGACTTGTCACAAGCCTTACCCAAGCACACGCTAGAACTGAAAAAAACATGGCGTTTTAGCGCAGAAATAAAAGCCTTAGCAACCGCCATCAACCAACAACAGGCAAAACAAGCATGGCAATTATTGCAAGATAAAACCCATCCTACCCTTCATCTTATTGAACTAGCGACTAATCCTCATACAAATCGACCACTCGCCATAAATACTACGGCGATTGATTACATCATGCAGCATTATACCGCTTATATTCAAAGCATCAAAAACCAAGAGGGTATTCGCAAAAACTATCAAGCGTTTATCAATTTTCAGGTGCTATGCTCTAATCGCAAAGGCAAATATGGTGTAGAAGCGATTAATGCGGAAGTTGAACGCCGTGCTACCCAGCATTTAGCGCACTCTGTCGGTCAACAATGGTATATCGGGCGACCCATTATGATTACCCGCAATAATGCTGAAATGCATTTATATAACGGTGATATTGGTATTTGCTTGATCGATAACGAGACAGGGCAATTAGCGGTTTATTTTCAATTACCTGATGGACAGGTAAAAAAAGAAATCCCCGCCCGTTTGCCTGATTGCGAAACAGTGTATGCAATGACCATCCATAAAAGCCAAGGCTCAGAATTCAACCATGTGTTATTGGCATTACCTGAAAACTATAATCCCGTACTGTGTAAAGAGCTGATTTATACAGGGGTTACACGCGCAAAACAGCAGGTAACAATTGTGGCAAAATGGGAAGTGTTTAAGCAAAGTGTGCTACAGAAAGTAGAGAGAGTGAGTGGTTTACAGTTACGTTTGTGAGGAAATTACAGGCTAGCAACTTAAAACGGGGCAATAATATAGGTTGGGTAAGGTACGTCACCCGACAATCCCATTCACTTCCTCAAAGTACCCAGGGCGTAACAAATAGCTCTGCATATGCTTGGCAAAATGTGCTGACCATTCGCGCTGGGTGCGCT
>CAYNGN010000206.1:0-214 GCA_964396615.1 uncultured Thiothrix sp.
ATGCACTGCTCTAATCTGCCTTTTGTCATTTTTTCATACCCCGTTTATCGCCATTATGTCCGCTGATAAAGGCTTCTTACTGCAAAGTTTCTTTACTTTATTGGCACGTTTTGCGGGTGTTGGACTTAACTTTAGCTTATCCATTCTCATCGCACGCATGCTAAGTCTGGCTAACTATGGTGATATGCGAATGCTATTAACTACACTCACTGGG
>CAYNGN010000206.1:231-5539 GCA_964396615.1 uncultured Thiothrix sp.
GTTGAACAGTTATTAATAAAAGAAGTCGCCAGTGTCAATAAGCAACAAGCTGCTTATGGCACACAGTTTTTAAGCCGTAGCTACATCATCGTTTTTATTAGCTCACTCTGTTTTATGCTGCTCTGGGTTGCACTGAGCAAACCATTAGCAGTCTTATTATTTGACAAAATATCCATCACAACACTGATGATCGCCAGTGTGAGCATCCTGTTTTATAATCTGCTTTTTATTAACGCTATCTACCTAAAAGCCATTCGTAAAACGGTACTATCATCATTAACACAAAATTCATTATCAGCCATTAGCTTTCTTATCCTCATTGCACTCTTTTTGGACGATTTTCCATACAATCCCTTTCACTTTAATCTTTATACCCTGTCATGGGTTATTGCAGGTTTATTGTCGCTATTGATGCTCTTACCGTGGCTAGAACGTCAAGCTCCATCACAAAAAGACATTCCTACGCTACACGCCATCGTTAAACGCTCCTTACCTTTAGCACCTGTCTCTATCCTTGCTTTTATGATGCTGTGGTCAGATACCTTAATGGTCGGTGCATTACTGAATAGTGATAAAGTCGCACTCTATAGTACGGCAGCACAAATCTCCTTTTTGAGTTTAGTGGTACTCAGTGCACTAGAGGCAACGATTTACCCTCGATTTCTGTCTATTTATCGTAATCAGCCTAAAAAACTGCGCCGCTTTTTTTGGCAAGCAACATTCTTAGTGATTCTCTTTCTCTTAGGGGTCACCCTTGTGATGAGTTTACTTGCTCCCTTTATTCTAGACGTTTTCGGCGCTGAATTTAAACAAGCACTGATGGCACTCATTGTGCTGCTCTTTGCACAATGGCTACGCGCTTCAAGTCTTACGTTTTCGTTTATGTTTATTATTCGTGATAAGGTAAAATACCTGAATATAACCCTAGCAATTGCCCTATTGATTAATATTGTTACTAACTATTTTTTCATTAAACATTATGGCTATATCGGCGCCGCCTTTGCCACACTGATTGCGAATGCTTTTCTTACCCTTGTGATCGTATTACTTTTTTACCGTCATCGTCTGCTTACTGACACTAAAACCACTTAAATAATTAATGATTAAAGTTCTTGCCGCATTATTTATTATTTCAATCTTTATTCCTGTTGAATTTTATTATCATGCAGGGGGACTTCGGCTGGAACTCTATCGTGTTGTATTAGCAATGGTATTGATTTACAGCACTATAAATATCAATACACTGCTTGAAAAAGCGGACGTAGTCGATATTTTAATGCTTGCCTTTGTGACACTCGCTGTTGCCAGCTTCCTTAGCAATCATGGCTTACAGGATGGCATTAAAAAAGCAGGTATTTTTACCATTGAAGTACTGGGTTCATTTTATTTAGCACGGCAGTTCATCACTACGCCTAAACGTTTCTTTCAGGTTAATATTGCTTTTATCACTCTGCTAACATTAGTCGTTGGCGTTAGTGTTTACGAAAGCTTTTTCCATCACCGTATTTTCCATGAATTAGCAACACGTGTTACAGGCCATCACGCTTTAGACCCTGGCCTTTATACGCACTACTACATCCGTTTTGGCATTATGCGTGCCACCAGCTTATTCTCTCACCCCATTTTATACGGTACATTAGCAGCCATTTTCTTTCCTTTTTCTATTTTTCTCACTTTTCACGCTTTTAGGCTGCGTTATTTAGCAGGTTCACTGGGAATTTTTATTTCCATGCTCCTCACCATGTCATCAGCACCGTTACTATCCATCGTCTTTCAACTGATCGGAGCTGTATTATCGCGTTACTGGCATGGTGCAAAACGCTTTTGGTCATCCGTATTGTTTTTTGGCTTATCAACCGCTTTTTTAATCAGCGCTATTTCTAATCGTGGCTTCTTTGCTCTTCTTATTTCACACCTAACCTTTAACCCTAACACAGGCTATTATCGTATGTTCCAATGGCAATATGCCAGTGATGACATTATTGATAATCCACTACTTGGCATTGGTATTAGCGAATGGTCACGCCCTGATTGGCTGAATTATAGTATTGATAGTTTTTGGCTATTAATCACCATGCAGCATGGCATACCTGCGGGAATGCTTCTCTTAATTTGCTCCGTCTATCTTGTTTTCCATGTTCTCAATAGCTTACATAAGCAACATGAACTTTACCGTTGGATGGCAAATGCATGGGCATTGTCCTTTTTGGCATTAATTCTGATTGGTTTTACCGTTGATTATTTTGGTAAATTACAACCGATGTTTTTCTTTACTTTGGGAGCAATAGGCTGGATTAAGTTGCCCTACCTTAATCACTATATGACCAAGCTATCATGGCTAAAAAACTTAAAAAAGGAACACAATGGATGAAAGCATGGGTTTTAATTGCTGTATTTTATCTCATCGTCGGCTACGAACTGTTTTTAGATGATCGCGCAATCGCTATTCGCTACTTGCACTTTGCCTATCTGCCCTATTTTGTACTAAGCTGTTTGTTTTTTATTTACCTACTTGTTTTTCATTTCAAAAAAATCCGTTGGTTTTTGCCCGCCTTTGCTTTTATTAGTTATAGCTTCGCTACGCCCTTATTTGGCTCTTTATTGCCTACACAAAAAAAAATGCCCACTACTATAGTAACAAAACTAAAACTACTTTCGTTTAGTATCAACTCACGTAATCATGATTATCAACAAGTCGCTCAACTCCTCAAAAAAAATCCCGCTGATGTGATTTGCCTCCAAGAAATACCCTATAATCGCTACGCATTATTTCTTGAAGCCTTAAAAAAAGAAAATCTCAACTATCAGCACAATTATTCGAAGCTTTCATCATCAATGCTATTGGCAAAACAAAAAATAACCCCCAATACCACCGTACCTTATCAAAAAGCGACACTAACCCTTGCTGATCAAACCATACGCATCTGGAATATTCATTCACCAAAATCGCTACATCACAAACATTACCAAGACAAATTTATGCGTATGCTGATTAAGGACGTTAGCAACGATAAAATAACGCATAAACTGATTTGTGGCGATTTTAATGCCACACCACACAATACTGTTATCCACCCTTTCTTTGACAGTATGAAACCTGCTTTTTATGCTGACAACAATCCTCTTAATTTTACATACCCAACAAATAAGACTAGAATTCCAACCCCCATTCCTTTTTTGAAAATTGATTATTTGTTTTTATCCAACACAATGAAAGCAACCCATTATCAGCGTTTAACAAGCTATGCAAACTCTGATCACTACCCAATTACTGCACAAGTAAACGTTTATGCCACACAAACGCCATACCCACCTAAAAAGGTTTATTGAACAATGAAAGTCAGATTTATTAATCAACGTATTTTTATGTTATTGGTTAACCTGCGTAACAGCCTGTTAGTTGCCCGTACTGGTTTTTTTCGTACTGTTTATGGAATGGATATAGCCAAGGATGTACGTATTTCTTTTAAGGCAAGAATTGATAAAACCAACCCTAAAGGTCTACGCATTGGTGCAAAGACCTATATTGCTTTTGATGCCATTATCTTATCGCATGATTTTTCCACCCGTCGCCATGATGCAAAAACGGTGATTGGTGAAAAATGTTTTATTGGAGCAGCAGCCATTATCTTACCCAATATCACCATTGGTGATCAGGTGATTATTGGCGCAGGCAGCGTGGTTACTAAAGATGTACCTTCCCATTGTGCAGTTGCGGGCAACCCTGCAAAAGTCATCAAAACAGGCATTGAAACCGTTGATTACGGTATGATCAAACAAAAAACAGACAGTTAAGAGTGAAAGTAACTAATTAACAGAGTGACCAAAATGAGTAGCGAAACATCTCAACTTGATATTGTCGTTGTGTCCTATAACACCCGTGAATTAACGCTACGTGCGTTACACTCCCTTTATGAGGAGACGACACAAACGTCCTTCAACCTTGTGGTCGTTGATAATGACTCACAGGATGGTTCAGCAGATGCCATTGAGCAGGCTTTTCCGAAATTAACTCTGATTCGCTCACCACGTAACCTTGGCTTTTCAGGCGGAGTGAATCTTGGCGCAAAACAGTTTCAAAGTGACTATTTGTTATTGCTCAACCCTGACATTGTTATCTTAGACGGTGCTATTGATACACTTTTTTCCTTTGCGCAACAAAAACCCAGCAATGGCATTTGGGGTGGTGTTACCTTTAATGATGATATGAGTCTTAACACCCATAATGCATGGTCTAAACCCACCACATTAACCTTGCTATTCAGTGCTTTTGGTCTGAGTAAGGCATTTTCTAGCAGTTGCTTTTTTAATAAAGCCAATTATGGCTGCTGGCTGCGCGATAGCGAATATGAAGTTGATTTATTACAAGGTTGTTTTTTCTTGACTCAACGAAGCTTATGGCAACAACTGGGTGGCTTAGATGAAACCTTCTTTATGTATGGTGAAGAATCAGATTACTGCCTTAAAGCAATACAACAAGGTTATCGTCCTATAATAACCCCTAATGCAAAAATCATTCATCATGGTGGTGCTAGTGAGGTTAATCTCTCTGGCAAGATGATTAAACTGCTAAAAGGCAAAGTAGAATTAGTAAATCGGCATTCTTCAACATGGGAAAAACCTTTGCACCGCATGTTGTTATTACTCTATGTCATCAACAAAACAATAACATCACACCTATTTTCCTCTATCAAAATAAAGAAAAAAGCACAAGCAACTGAATGGAAAAATATTCTTATGGAGAGAAAATCATGGCTAAAAGGCTGGAGTCAATAAAATGACAACCGTTATTGTTCCTGCACACAATGAAGCGAGCGTTATTGAAGCGTGCCTTGATAGTATTGTTGCTCAACAAGAGGTTGAGAAAATTATTGTCGCCTGTAATGGCTGTACTGATAATACCGTTGAAATCGTACGCAAAAAATATCCTCGCTTACTCTGCTTAGATATAAAAAAACCATCAAAAACAAATGCATTGAATGAAGCCGAAAAACACAGCAACTCGTTTCCTGTATATTACTTAGATGCTGACACACGTATTAGTGAAAATACCATTGTGTTAATTAACCAACATTTAGCAGCAGGGAAAAGCCTACTTGCTGCACCAACCCCCATTATTGATACTTCCAATTCCTCATGGCTTGTCAAACAATATTATAAAACCTGGTTAACCTTGCCTTATATCAGTGAAGGCATCATTGGCACATGTAGTTTTATTATTAGTGAGAAAGGACGTAAGCGTTTTGAAAATTTTCCTGATGTCATTAATGATGATGGATTTGTAAGATGTTGCTTTGAAAGTAAAGAG
>CAYNGN010000207.1:0-5518 GCA_964396615.1 uncultured Thiothrix sp.
TTCGTACTTAGGTGATGTTGCTTGCCCAACATGCTCCAACATACTGAAGTAGTTACGACTATCTGTTTCACCAATACCATAAAAATGTACGAATAACCCACCACCTTGTTTCTTCCATGCTTGAAGATAGCGTTGGTACGCCTGTTTCATACGTGGATCACGATTAGCATTCATAAACATTTCTAATAAACGTGGATCTTTTACGGTATGGGGTGGATCAACACGTAATAAATGCTGTCCTCCTTCATAAGCAATCAACGGTAGACCATATTGTTTGGCAAGCGCTATATTATGTTTAACTCGATTTTGCATTGAGCGATCAATTGCGCCACCTATTGCAGAGAAATTATCGTGAATTAAACCACCCTGAAAAATTTCTTTAAAAATACTATCCATGCCACCATCAGGCTGATTAACCCATGCATTAACCGTGTTTCTATTTTCGATTCTTGCCATATAGTCACCAAAATAAGGCCCTACCGCAAAAGCGTCAAAGTGTTTACCACAATAGCCCTTATTCCATAGAGGACAATCCAATAGTTCCTCAGCAAAACGCTTTGCACCTGCATAGGTTGATACTACACACACAACACGATTTTTTTGTCCGCCAAAAACACTGCGGAAAATATCACACGTTTCAGCACTACGTTTCGCATACCAGTTAATCGCTAATAGAATTTTTCGCGTACCAGGATTCATTTCAGGATATGCACGTGGCCAGAGCAAACGCGCCTCTTGATTGGCATAATGTGATGCAGAGTAGAGCATATTCCACACTTCATTCGACAACTCGATATAAACTTGCTGACCTGGCGCAAGTTTTTGTTTTACTAAGTTGGCAAAATTATGCACATAATTATCATCTGCTTTATGTGGAATAGAAAACCAAGGGATTGAACGCGTTTGATTCGACAAATCAAGCATAGCCTCTAAAGGCGCGCCATTGGTTGAATTATAATGTGCAGTGGTAAGCTTTGGACGAGTATTCCAGCTTACCTCTTGTTGATAAACCGTTTGCTGCCAAGGCATAAAACGCAGAACTTGAAAAGGACTTATTTTTTTCGCATAGCGCGGATTAATCAATTGAGACTGATAAGAAAATTCATATTCTTTTGGAATCACTCGAATATTACGAATGTAATTACCATTTCGTTTTGGATCTGTTGTCGTAATATGCAATCTTAAATTACGCTTGGGAGAATTAAGCGTAAAATCAATTCTGCCTAACACTTCTTGTTGTACCGCCACATCTCCTCTAACCGCCATTGTGCCCTCACCTTCATAAAACACCACATAAGCACCAGTGGGGAAGCTTGCTGGCAACGTCCAAACGCTTGACACCGAAGTATATATTTCAGGCGCTTGCTGGCTAGGTAAGGATTGCACCCAACCATTAGCATCTAAACGGACACTTTCTTTTTCACGCGTATTAAACGAGTTTTTCTTGGTACATCCTGGGTCAACAGGACGATTATTTTGCCAATCAAAGTTACATGAAGTTACCCAGCCTGTTGATAATTTAAAAATATCGGTAAAGGGAATCGAAGATGTCATCTTCTGCGGTGGACTAACATTAATCCCTATTTTTGGGCTTGCTGCAGAAGCAGCCTTACTGAGCAGCAAAAAGCTACTTATCAATAAGATTGCCAGCAAGGTAATTTGCTTCAAACGTGCAGTATGCATAGTGATATCCTTTATTGTTGCTTCTTCGCTGTCCTGCTTTTAAACGAAAAAGAACTAAATGTTTAGGGTATCCAATGATTCCATTACCTGCCGTGATTAGCAAGCATTACCCTGTAGAAAAACTACATAATCACCTCTATAGGCATGTTATATCGTATCAATAACATGAATGCTTCCTAAGGCATATTCATTAACTCATCATCATTCTCTTTTTCAACGGGTATAAAGGCTTCTTTATCAATGCCCATCATCAACAGCGAGCTATTTGCTACATAGATTGATGAATAAGTTCCAACAATAACACCAACAATCATCGCAGCTGCAAAGGCATGAACAGCTTCACCCCCCATAAATAAAACCGATAACAACACAAGCAATGTTGTTAGCGATGTTACAACAGTTCGTGCAAGCGTCTGATTAACAGAGGTATTAAGTACCTCTTCAGGTTCTTTTTTACGCAAAATAGTAAAGTTTTCCCGAACTCGATCAAATACAACAATGGTATCGTTTAATGAATAACCAATAATAGCCAATATAGCCGCAAGTACCGTCAAATCAAATTCAACACGCGTGATAGCAAAAAAACCGAGAGTAATCACAACATCATGGATTAAGGCAACAATCGCTCCCACAGAAAAACGAAACTCAAAACGTAAGGTAATATAAAGGAGGATACCCATTAAGGCATACAACATAGCTAAACCACCTTGCTCTCGTAGTTCCTCACCAATCTGTGGTCCAACAAACTCCACTCGATCCATCGTGACACCTGCCATTTGCGTTTGTAACACTTGTAAAATCTTGTTACTTAATACTGATTTTTTATCTTGTTTTGATGCAGGTTTCTTTTCAATCTCTGCTTCTTGCTTTTTTTGTGGTGCTATACGTATCAACACTTTTTCAATACTGCCAAAATGTTGCACAGTAATATCTTCATAACCTGCTTTTTCTAGTAAAATTTTGATTTCCGTTGGCTCCACAGCACTTGGATAAGATAACTCCATTACTGTGCCCCCCGTAAAATCAACCCCTAACTCTAGGCCACGAAAAAGCAACATAGCCAGTGAAATAAAAATAAGAGCCCCAGACAAAAAAACCGCAGGTCTGCGCATGCCCATAAAGTTAATATGTGTATTGAATTGTTTCATTATTGATAACCTAATTGATAGCCTGTTATAGCGTTAAAGTAATGATTTAATAAAAATAAACCCGCTTAATTTTGACAAATTATATCGCTAGTTTTTCAACTTTACGGTTACCATAAATTGAATTGATAATAGCCCGTGTACCCATAATGGCAGTAAACATGGAAGAAAGAATACCAATCGCTAGGGTAATAGCAAATCCCTTAATCGGTCCAGTGCCAAAGGTAAACAGTACTGTTGCAGCAATTAAGGTCGTAATATTGGCATCAGCAATAGTTGAGAGGGCTTTAGCATAACCTGAATCAATCGCAGCTTGTGGCGAAAGGCCATTCCCCAATTCTTCCTTAATCCGTTCATAAATAAGAACATTAGCATCAACAGCCATACCCACTGTCAATACAATACCTGCAATACCAGGCAAGGTAAGCGTTGCTTGCATCATTGAAAGTACTGCAACAATTAACACAAGATTAAGCGCTAAGGCGAGATTAGCAACTAGACCAAAGACACGGTAATACAGGGCCATAAAGATCAATACCAATACAAAACCCAGTGCCACTGATTTAAAACCTGCATCAACATTCGCCTCACCAAGGCTTGGACCAATAGTACGCTCCTCAACAATATAAACGGGTGCTGCCAATGCGCCTGCACGTAAGAGTAAGGCTAAATTATGTGCTTCTTCAGTACTATCTAAGCCTGTAATTTGAAAACGACTGCCAAAAGGCTCTCTTACTTGCGCCTGATTAATGACTTTTTTCGTTGTCTTTTTGTTTAGTTTTCTAACCCCATCAACCATCACAGGAATGGCTTTGGTTTCAACAAACACCACCCCCATATACTGCTGAACATTTTCAGAGGTAAATTTCAGCATCCGATTGCCGCCTTTACTATCAAGGCTTAATGAAACCATTGGACTATTACTTTGGTTATCATAACCTGCTGATGCATTAGTAATACTATCGCCCTCTATAATAGTGCGGCGCTTTAACAACACAGGGTTTCCATCAGTATCGCTAAATAACTTATCGCCACTAGGTACTACACCGCTTTGCTGTGCAGAAATCGCTGAGTTCTCCCTATCAACTTTATGGAATTCTAGCGTAGCCGTTGCACCAAGAATATTCTTCGCACGCGCTGTGTCTTGAATACCAGGGAGTTGCACAATAATACGATCAAGTCCCTGTTGTTGTATAACAGGCTCAGCAACACCCAGTTCATTAACTCGATTACGCAAAGTGGTAATATTTTGCTTAAGGGCAAAACTTTTCTTTGCTTTTAATGTTGCTTCTTTCATTGTTACGATGAGTTTAACCGCATTTTTTTCTGTTACTTTTTCTTTAAGTATTAGCTCATCGTTGGCGAGTGAGTCAATCACTTTCAGTCCACGGTCAAACGTTGCCTTATCGTTAAAGAGTACTTCAAGATGTCCATCAATAATTGCAATGCCTTTATACTTAATCTTCTTATTGATTAGCTCGTTCCTAAAGGTTTCTTTGTAATTATTCAACGCCTTCTTAAGTGCAGCCTCCATATCCACTTCCATCAAGAAATGAACACCACCACGAAGATCTAGCCCCATATACATGGGGTTTGCATTTAATGCTCGTAACCAATCAGGGGTTGTTGCAGCTAAATTAAGCGCACTCACATAATCTTCTTCACCAAGAGTCTGACGCACAATATCAATGGCTTTTAGTTGCGTAGCAGCATCATTAAAACGATATAAGGCACTATTATTTTCAACATCTACTTTCTTAACAACAATTCCCTTCTCCTTGAATTGGGCATTAAGCGCTTGTAGCACTTTATCATCCACAACAAACTTGCCTTGCGGTGTAATTTGAATCGCATGGTCAGACGGAAATAAAATAGGTGAAGCATAGATAAGGCCAACAAAAGCAACAATGCCAATTAGCACATACTTCCACATCGGGTATCGGTTCATAAAAATTTACCAGCAAAATTATTATTATAAATGAAGATATTAAAAATGAGGTTTAGCTAGGTCTCATCATTTATCAACAAGCCCATTAAAAACGAAGAGAACGCATCCTCTATAAAAAATACGCCCTCAGTAATGCCTGTTTTTATAAATTTTTCATCGTCCCCTTTGGCATTACACTTGTAATTGCATGTTTTTGTACATTCATGGTGTTGCCTTCAGAAACTTTGATTTCCACAAAATTCTCACCAATTGATAACACCTTACCGATAATGCCACCACTGGTTACAACCTCATCACTTTTACTCAACCCTCCCAATAGTGAAGCATGTTCTTTACTGCGCTTTTGCTGAGGTCGAATAATCATAAAGTACATAATGGCGAAAAAAATCCCCACCATAATAACTAATTGTATAGGGCTGCCACTTTGAGAGGCGGGTGCTAAACCATCAGCATAGGCATTGGCGATAAAAAGTCCCATGTTAGTACTACTCCTGTCATATCTATAATAATAAAATAGGGCATTCAACTGCCCTATTTCTAAAAATTCTCTAAAACAACTCGTGGCGCATTATGCCATTGTCCACGGAAAACTTAAAACGTCTTCTAAACGCTCTTTGTGCAAACGTTGCATTAACACACGATCCAAACCAAGAGCCACACCTGAGGCAGTAGGCATTCCTTGCTCCATTGCCTGTAAAAATAACTCATCAACAGGAATCGCGGTCTTACCTAATTGCATTCG
>CAYNGN010000208.1:0-5499 GCA_964396615.1 uncultured Thiothrix sp.
GAACGTCATTATCTGAACATCTCTATATATCTATTGAGCTTGATACGTCATGCTTTAACCATTTCTGTTCTCCGCATAACATCATTAAGGTTATTCCCTCCATCACCCCACAAAATGCTAGAATCTGCCACGACATTAGCATTACAAGCTAGTTTCACACCTCACTCACACACAAAACAACCACGACCATGATTATTCCTGAATTACTCGCCCCCGCAGGCACTCTAAAAATGATGCGTTACGCCTTTGCTTATGGTGCAGATGCGGTTTACGCGGGACAACCCCGCTATAGCCTTCGAGCGCGTAATAACGAATTCGTGAATAAAAATCTGCTGATTGGTATTGAGGAAGCGCATGCCTTGGGTAAGAAACTGTTTGTTGCCGTAAATACCATACCGCATAACAGTAAAGTCAAAACTTTTATGGCTGACCTTGAACCTGTGATCGAGATGAATCCTGACGCGCTGATTATGGCGGATCCAGGATTGATTATGATGGTGAAAGAAAAATGGCCTGATGTGCCAATACATTTATCTGTGCAAGCGAATACGGTCAACTTTGCGACGGTAAAATTTTGGCAAAATTATGGTGTTGAGCGTATTATTTTATCGCGTGAATTATCACTGGATGAAGTGGCTGAAATCCGTCAAGAATGCCCTGATATGGAATTAGAAGTATTTGTGCATGGCGCATTGTGTATTGCCTATTCGGGGCGTTGTTTATTGTCAGGTTATTTTAATCACCGCGACCCCAATCAAGGGACGTGTACGAATTCTTGCCGTTGGGAATACTCAACGAAGCCAGCCGTGGAAACGGCAGAGGGGATTTTTCCTGTACCGACTAAGGAAGCAGTGCTATCTACTGATGCATTGAATAATGCTGGCTGTGGTGATCAGGAGCGTCATCCTTTGGCGGATCAAATTTATTTCTTGGAAGAAAAACAGCGTCCTGGTGAGCTGATGCCCATTATGGAAGATGAGCATGGCACGTATATTATGAACTCGAAAGACTTGCGTGCTGTTGAGCATGTTAAGCGCTTGACTGAAATCGGTATTGATTGTTTGAAAATTGAAGGGCGTACCAAATCACATTATTACACGGCGCGTACCACACAAGCTTATAAGCAAGCGATCAGTGACGCTGTTGCTGGGCGTGATTTTGATGATAAATTACTCGGTGTATTAGAAAACCTTGCTAATCGTGGTTACACCGATGGTTTCTTTGAGCGTCATCATACCCATGAATACCAAAACTATATCGACAATGCCTCCAAAGCGAATAAGCAGTTATTTGTGGGTGAAATGATTTCGGCGGATAAAGAGAATGGCACGATAGATGTGGAAGTGAAAAACCGCTTTCAAGTCGGTGATCGCCTACAACTGATTATGCCTGATGGTAATAATCGCGATATTAAGTTATCTGCAATGGAAAACTTAAAAGGGAAGGCGATGGATGTCGCACCAGGGAGTGGACATCAAGTGCGTTTACCCATTGAAGGGATTGATCAAAGCAAGGTATTGATTGCGCGTTATTTATAATCGTTAAGGTTGATAACTTGACCTTGTGTGTGCCGCTAGAATGAGGCGATTCATCGCCTCTACGGGGCTTTGATTTATTACAAAATGACCTGTTTTTTGACAGAGTATAGTGCTTTCCACTACAGTACGCATCGCTAATGCTGTTATGGTGCTTTACTGCCTGAGCAAATAAGACACAATTTCCAAAATAATAATTAAGGCACTTACGATAAGGGGAATTATCTCGCCACTAAGGGAAAATTGGAAAATGTGCTTAATCATTTTATTTTACCTGCAAGATACCGAAACCATTAGGAGAATTAATGAACATTGAACATGCGCTAGGGTTAGGAAAAAGCCTAATTCCTACCGAAGAAGACAGAAAACGCCTTCAGCTTTATATTAATCTGAAGCTTGCTTCTACGGGTCAACCTGTTAGCCATGCTGGTGATTATGAGTTTCTAGCCGTTGCTTCTGATTTGCTTAAAAGTTATCGTGAAAAAAACCGTTTACTCTCGCACCATCTTTGTCCAGCGGATCAACGTATACAAAGCTTTCTTGATCGTTATTTAGCAGACTGTGGCGAGGCGGTTCCACAATTACTGAATAATTCGCTTATTTTAGATCGTTATGGTGTGGCGAGAGAGCTGTCTTTACCTGCGGATGGCAATGAATTTAAATCGGATATTGTTTCTAGTTATCGTATTCAGCAAGGGATTTTAAATAATCCTGCTAATGATCGTCGTACGACTAAAGGCTCTTTTCATATTGCTGAAGGCGGTTTGCCGATTCCTGGTGACAAAAAAGCGGTGCCGCGTATTACTTATGCACGTTTGTTAACCGCAGCACTGAATGCACCTGATGAATTGATGCAACTGCCATTTTCTGCCAATGAAGAGCAGAAGGCCAGTGTTTATGTTTCGTTATTATTACGTCCTGTTGTTTGTCCTGAAATTCCAGGGGTTGAAGATGAAAAATTGATGGAAATCCGCTTTTTCGCCCCAGGCAATTTAGTGAGCAACCTTGATTTTGTCGAAAGCATTTTTGGTAATGCAGGCAATCCATTCCTTGCTGAACATGATGCTGCTTTGGATGTTAATCGTTGGACGGGACATACAGGGTGTGTCATTCTCGCTCCACACCTTGTTACCTTAAAGAAAAAAGATCTTGGTTTACCGCATTACGATGATGCGACAGAACGTCAGCGCAACGATGGCATGTGCTGGCAGCAAGACGATGAGTGTTATAACGATGGCAATGCCTTTAAAATTACGGCACGTGATAAACGCGGGGTCATTGTGACTATGTTGGCGGATAACTATTATGGTTATTGCAAAAAAGAAGTCAAAACCATGCTTAGTTATTCAACCAATTTATTTGGTCTTGCTGAAGAGGAACATGCGGGCGGTGCATTAGCGTTTAGACGACGTAATCATGGTTATGAGTATGGTGTTGACAGTCGGGCGCATAAGCAACCTGAGCTGTATAATTTTAGTACTATACTGAAAAATTATGGCGCTCTTATGGAGCTTCAAGAAGAAGGTTATGCGATTGATAAACAGCATCCTGATATTGTTTATTTGCCGCTCAATTTGCGTATGGATGTACCCAGCCAAACCATCCGTTGGAGACGTAGTAATAATGCTAATGAAACGGTTATTAAATTACAGCCAAACAAGATTTATATTCAACCTAATGGTTATAAGATTGAATTAGAAAAACACCCTGGCGCACCTTCATGGCGTTTAATTGGCACAGATGCAGAAGGTGTTTTTTGCCATAAACCCTGTACCGTATCAGGAGGAGGGAAATCAGAAATCTCCAAATCACTTGAAGATGCGGTCATTTATGGTTCGATCTTTATTAATGATTTAGACAATGATCTTAATAACGTTGCAGCTATTTTTGAACATGATTATTCACAACGTTTTACCGCTGAGTTTAATGATGAAGATGCTGATCCATCGCGTAAACCTCTGAACCCAAAGCGTAGCTTAGGCTCAGTGATTAAGTTACTTACGCCTTCTGAAAATCATACTGAGGAATTTAAAGCGTGGTTAACCGCCATACCACCGCGTATTCTCTCCATTGTTTTTGTCATTAAGCGGGTTTACAACGTTGAATGGGGTGACAATTGGCGTTCGCATTTTTCAGTTGCTGTCATTAATGGTAAACCAGGGCATTCACTAAAAATAGATGGGCGTGATCTTGTTGCGTCGTATTTACGGGTTGGTTTAGATGCGCAAGGGACATGGCAAACGTATAAGGTAAGACAAGATTTTATTGCGACTGAAAAAGTCCAAATGGAAGATGATATTACCACTTCTGTGGTGGTTAGTAGTGATCTGTTACCCAATGTTTCACCAAAATCTGATAATTTGAGTGTTAAGCTGACGACAAACTGTGAATACCGTTTGTTCCAACGTCCTGATGAGGCAATCCATCGTGGCTTTGATAAACAAACTGAATTTGATATGGCACAAGCAGGTAATTTTATTGCTAACTTTGAACCCTTAATCGGTGATGCACTAGAAGCAGAAGTCGAAGATGTGGTTGAGTTCCAAAAATATACTGAGCCAATGAAAATGCTATTGAAAACGGCGTATGAAAAGGGTGATCAGTATGTGGTTTCATCAGCCAGCCCACGATTGGTAAATGGTGCGCCAAGTCAAAACCCGCGTTATTTACAAATTCGCCCTGATTTACAAAATGCGACTCGTACTTATGCATCACAGGTTGGCGCACGTTTTAAGCGTCAATTAGCCTTGGATGAACCCGTTATTCAGCCCGTGAATGCTGTGTTGACAGGGCGACGTAATAACCCACCAGAGCCAGGCATTCGCCCGCTTGCTGTTTATAACCCTATTCATTATCAGGAGTTACCTGAGTTGTTTATGGACTTTATTTGTAGTGTGACAGGCAAGTCACCTTCAACGACAGGTGTAGGAAGTGAAGGCGCATTGACCAAAGGGGCTTTTAATGCGCTTCGGGCAACAGCTGACCTTAATAACGCCTTGGTTTCCTTTATTATTACAGGTTATGCAGGATTTTCTAGTGCGGCGGGTTACATTGGTGCTGACTTACGCGTTGATCATGATATTAGTCTCCTTGTACCCGAAATTTGGGCACGGCTGAATAATCATGAAAGAAACCCCGCCTACCTCATTCGCAATAAATATTTAGAAAAAATCGAAGATTTTGAGCATAACGATGAAGTCATTCAAGCAAGTCGCTTAGGCTATCGGATTACCGATCGTTTTGTTTCGCGTTTTATGGGTAAAATATTTGATAATCCTGCGGTAGTCTTTGGTGAGGCAATCCTCAAGCCTGAAACACAAAGCATGGATGTGTATGTGGATGGTATTAAGAATATTACTGAAGCACAACAAATCAGCGCACAACGTTACCTTGATGATGGCAGTATTGAAGAGGCTTGTCCGCCGCTAAAAGCGTTACTCAATATTATGGCAACAGGTGAATATAAAGGTATGGATATTCATCATGCTGAAGTTAGGTTGATGTTTGAGCGTGAAGTACTGCTGCATTCTAATTGGTATCAGCAACGTCTGAAAACAAAGCAACAACGTGATATTGCTTTGTGGGAGAAAAACTGCGCTTATCTACAGGCGTTTACAGAAAAAGAAAGCCATGAAGATCTTGCTGAACGCTTGCAGATTAGTGATAAATTAACCGCAGCAAAAGCGAAGTTAGAGCAGGTGCGTGGTGATGATTACTTGCGTCGTTTGACAGGGACTATTGGAGCGGATCCGTTGGCTCCCTCTAGCTAGGTTGTAGGTAGGTAGGTTGTAGGTAGGGCAACTCGCGAAGAGTTGCCCTAATATTTCACGCTATGTCAGTACCGCAAAGCCAGAGCCTATTATTGACTTGGATAAGGTCAATAAGGAGTTGGTTGATTTAGAGGACAGCACTAGGCTGTCGAACTGATTGTTTTTCGTGCATTTATGAAAAACAAAAAAAGGAT
>CAYNGN010000209.1:0-5489 GCA_964396615.1 uncultured Thiothrix sp.
CGACCTATGAACCACATTATGAGGTAATTACTGCTATGGTTCTTTGGCTCTTTTAGCTTCCTAATGCTCATTGCATAGTTTTTTATAAGACTTCAACAGCGACCTGCATTAGCAAAGTCGCTCTAACATTGTCGCAACAATTTCCAAGTCCCCTTATCCTCAGCTAATAGAGAACAAAAGCAAGCAAAAAGATTAAGCCAGCAGAAATAGATATTATAAATTGGTTATTTATATATCAAAATATATTAAAAAGCTATCACATCACCTTGCTTTTATGGTAATTTTGCATATAAACCACACACTCCAAAAATATACTATGGGCTTTTTTGAGATGATGACTGTATTCAGTCGATTATTCTTTGCTATTATTTTATGTCTTCCCCTGCTGACATTAGATAATGTTGTATGGGCGGAAACAAAGACCAATAACACACTGGAAAGACCCCCTACTCTCCGCGTTGAAAGCACTAAATCTCTCCTCAAACCTATTACCCATCAAACCGTATTAACCTTAAGCCTAAAAGAAGCAATTACCTTAGCACTACGGGATAACCTCTCAGCACGTAATGCTTACTTATCACGCCTCACTGATCGTTTTGCGCTTAAAGTTGCCCATGAAGAATTTAAACCACGACTTTCAATGGTCGCTAGTAGTCATTATAACGCTTTATATAATACGACCACTTCCCGTCATAACACAGATTTCAATCAAAGCGTGGGAGGAAACGCCTCCCTACGTTTGCCAACAGGCGGTGAGCTAGGTGTCACCGTCAATACGGCACATCGGGATAATGGCAACAATAACAACGGTAATTATGCCACCAACGTTAATCTTAATGTCAGCCAGCCTTTATTACGTGGTGCTGGATTAACCGTTGGTCAAGCGAACTTAGTTTTTGCACAATGGAGTGAAATCAGTAGTCGATTAAGTTTTCGCGATAGCCTCAGTCGCGTTGTCAATACGGTTATTGGACAATATCGTCGTTATGTTTCCAGCACACGTGCGTTGCGTACTGAAGAACGCTCAATGGAACGTGCTGAACAACAGTTAGAAATTCAACAAGCGTTATTAGATGCGGGGCGCATTGCACGTTTTGATTTGGTACGTAGTCAAGCAACCCTTGCGCGACAAAAACTGAGCTTACAACGTAGTCAAAATGCATTACGTGAAGAAGAAGTGAGTTTATTAAGGACATTACGGTTGCCCGCTGAAACAACCCTTAAACTTGACAGCACGATTCAGCTTAAACCGTTACCCACATTAACCCTGAACCAAGTGATGAAGATGGCTTTTCAACATCGTGTTGATTACCAACAGACAAAATTAGCACTTGAACAGAGTCAACTGGCATTAAAAATCGCTGAAAATAATCAATTGTGGGATCTAAATTTAGCCGCAAGTTACTCTCTAAGTGGCTCAGCAAAGAATGTCACAGGAGCATTAAACGATATTGTGCCTGATACGCAAGGTGACTATAGCGTTGGCTTAAACTTAACCGTGCCATTGGGTAAAAAATTAAGCCAAAAACAAAGCTTATTAGGTGCACGGGTCGCATTACTGAGAGTGCGTAATAGTCTCATTACGTCAGAAGAGGATATTCGCCTAGAGCTAACGCGAAAGCTGGAAGAAATTAAACTCCTTTGGCAACAAATTGCGTTGTCGAAAGAAGCGCTTAAATTGACCAAGCAGGAACTGGAAAACGAACAGGTTAAATTAAATGCAGGGCGTTCAGACAGTCTTAGCTTAGTTAATGCAAATGATAATCTCATCGAAGCAGAAAATTCTTATGTGTCCATACAATTAGCCTATTTAAATAGTCTCACAGCGTTAGATAGTGCGTTAGGGATCACATTAAGCAAATGGGGAATTACGATTAACGCGGATATTAGCGAAGATCAATTGGATAATTATTCAATACAACGTCGTTAGCACACAGGGGGAATAGCATGGATAAAAACAATGAGCAGCGGTTACAACAACGTTACCAACATCTTGAAACGCAATATCATCAGTTACAACAAAAACGTGTACGAGCGCGCCGCAAACGTTGGCTTGTCAGGGGGGCAGTCGTCCTATTAGCCATTGCTTTAGTGCTTTATTATCCGCAATCACTGATTAAGGGCTTACAGCAATGGGATCGTTATTGGTACAGCGATAATGCTGATGAGGACGAGAATGAAGAAGAGGCTAACGAAGCTGAAAATACAGCCGATGAGGATAGCGGGAGTGATGATGAAACACCGAATAAGGAACAAGAACTTACTGATCCAAGCCAAGCAAAAAATGTCGTGATTGTTAAAGAGAAGTCACTAACTGATGCACTCGAATTAAAAGGGCAAGTCAATCCGATTCAATGGTTAGAAGTGAGCAGCCCAATGACAGCATTGGTGAAAAAAATTCATTTTAACTATGGTGACTTCGTTAAAAAAGGGCAATTGTTGTTAGAACTGGATATTGTGGAACAAAGTATCAAAGTGCGCAAAGCAGAATCAGTGCAGATCGAAGCCTTAAAAGAATACCAGCAGTTAAAAAACTGGTCACAAAGTAGTGAAATGCTCAGTGCGCAACGTAGGCTGAGTAATGCTCAATACGCCTTACGCTTTGAAGAAAAAAATATAAAACATACCCAAACGTTATATGACAAAGGTGTTGTGTCGCGTAATCAGCTAGAAACAGCTGAACAAGGTATTCGTAGCCTTAAAGATAGTGTGATTGATGCGCAAGAAGCCTTGAAAGCAACCAAAGAAAAAGCAAGTGCTGATAAACTGAGAATGGCTGAGTTAAGTGTTGAAAATGCCAAACAAAACCTTAGCGCACTGAAAAAAAATCTTCATCTTGCCAAGGTTTATAGTCCTACCAGTGGTATTATTTTTACGCAAATTAATAAACAAAGTAGTGATAATAAAGAATTTGTCAGTGAACTATATGAAGGCAGTACGGTAAAAATAAGCCGAATTTTATTTGTTATTGCCAGTCTTGAGGGGATATCAATCGAGACAGAAACAACCGAAAAACAAATCCTAAAATTAAAACTTAATATGCCTGTCGCGATTACTATCGAGGCATTAAGCGAGGATGAGTTTAAAGGAAAAATAACCTATATTGCTGAACGTGCTGAGGACGGCTATAACTCACGTGAAGGGGCAAAATTTAAAATAAAAGTGGAAGCTAAAACACTCTCTACTGAACAGCGTGCTTTATTAAGAGTAGGGATGACGGCAAATCTTAAGCTAAAAACATACTATAACCCTAATGCAATTGTGGTGCCTTTTAATGTATTAATTCCTAGTGAAGACGGATACATGAATATCAAAAAACGTCAGGTCAATGTGCTAAAAGAAAATGGTAAATATGAACAGCGTACTATTAAAATCCGTAAATCATTACGCAATGGTGTTGAGGTGAGTGAAGGACTAAAAGCAGGGGAAAAATTATTAATACAAGAATAATCGTGGTTTTAGACGAATGATCTATCTTGAAGCCATTACTAAAGCCTATCAATTACATAAAACTGAATTACGGGTGTTAAAGGGCATTGATTTACACATAAAGCGCGGTGAAATCGTTGCCATTATGGGCGAATCGGGAAGTGGTAAATCAACCTTAATGAATATTTTGGGCTTATTAGATAATTGCGATACAGGGCATTATTATTTAAATGACCGTGAAATTGGCCATTATCACTCGGATGAATTGGCAACCGCACGTAATGAGTTAATTGGCTTTGTTTTCCAGTCCTTTTATTTATTACCCCGTTTAACGGCACTGGATAATGTTGCCTTGCCCTTAATGTACCGTGGACTAGGACACGATGAGAAAATTGCTCGCAGCCAACAAGCATTAGAAAAGGTCGATATGTTAAGCCGCGCACATCACAAACCCAATGAATTATCAGGAGGGCAATGTCAACGCGTTGCCATTGCACGCGCTATTGTTGGACAGCCAAAACTCATTCTTGCGGATGAACCCACAGGTGCGCTTGATCCTAAAGTGGGCAATACCATTATGAATTTATTTTTAAGCTTAAATGAAGAGGAAAATATTACTCTGATTATTATTACTCATGACCCCAAAGTAGCAGCACGTTGTCATCGTACGGTATTGTTAGAGGACGGCTATGTCAAAACAATTCGTTAATAAGCCTAACCACAAAAGGCAGAGATAAAGCATGAGATTCTGGGCTTATAGTAAAGAGGCGTGGACGAGTTTAATGGCGACCAAGCAGCGTACCTTCTTGGCGCTATTCGGTATTATTATCGCTATTGCCTCAGTGATAGGTTTAGTGTCTACAGGAGGAATGATTACTGAAGAAGCAATGACACAGTTTAAGACCTTGGGTACGGATAAATTATTTATCAGAGTCAGTGATTATTATCCTGAGGAAGGTCGTGCTTTAAGTGCATTAGATATTGCATTGAATATTGAGGATAAAGTGAGTTGTATAAAACAAATGTCACCCTATGTTGGCTTACATATACTTCATGCTAAAGGGGGAAATAATACCAGTATCACTGGCTTTGGTGTACAGGAAAGTTTTACCCGTTTATTTAAATTAAGTGTTGCACATGGGCGCTTTATTTCTAACGTAGACGAGCAACAACGTTTTGTTGTTTTAGGCGCTGGGGCTGCTGAACGGCTAGAATTGCGTGATGATGCCGAACGCCTTATTGGTCAAGAAATACCACTAAATACGAAGACTTATACCATTATCGGTATTTTGAACACCTTGGCTGGTGATACAAACGGGTTAAATGAAGCTGTTTTTGTCTCTATCAAACATGCTTTTTTCATTGAAGATAGTGAAATAGTGTCACATATTATTGCCCAAATGCATGCGAATGTAGACGAAAAAGAATGCGCTCAGGCTGCCGAGGATTATCTATTACGCCGCAGCCCATGGATTGATATTAGAACACGCACTGCTGATGATTTATTAGCACAAATGCATGAACAACAAGCACTACTTGATACCTTATTATTAGCTATTGGCAGTATTTCACTGCTTATTGGCGGTGTGAGTATTATGAATGTATTGCTTATTTCCGTTAGTGAACGCCGTCAGGAAATTGGTATTCGTGCTGCGCTAGGGGCAAAACGGCAAGATATTCGCATGCAGTTTTTAATTGAGGCGACGATCTTATCGGTCATAGGTGGGTTGTTAGGCACATTATTGGGTATTTCTATCACTTATGGTGTTGCTTGGTATAAGGAATGGACATTTTCGGTTGATCCTAATGTGCTCTTAATGGGCATTGGGATTTCATTAGTGACAGGAATCTTTTTTGGTTTTTTACCCGCACATAAGGCGGCAAATCTTAATCCGATTGATGCCTTGCGGTCAGATTAAGAATTCACGCTTTAGCGTGCTAAATACACAAAGAAAAAGCATCGTTAAATAATAGCTTATAACTCTTTCTACGCTCATGGAATAAAGAGGTCAGAGCATAAATATGGGTACTGACCCCTTTACCTTGACCCCTTTACTCTT
>CAYNGN010000210.1:0-5410 GCA_964396615.1 uncultured Thiothrix sp.
AATATATCATTAAAAGTAATTAAAAGTAAATTATTTAGTTAATATAAGTAACACTAATGAGCTAAGCCTAATAAACCCAATATTAACCACAGAGGAAAGTGAAACATTGACTAAAGTACAGCGTTCAGTTACCAATGGTCAAAACCACTACTATTTTTAGAGCTTTATGTAAATGCGCTCTACAGCTTGAGCGGGAATTGCTGGTGAAATGGAGGAATACGGTGGTTTATTTCCTTATCGGCTTTATTATTGGTATTGTTACCGAATTATCAAAAAGAAAACCTAAATAAACCACTGATTCTACAGTCTTTGTGATGACCCGCATAAGCAGTAAGGAAGACAAGAGCGAGTAATGGGAGTGTAACGTGGTATTTTTGAACCATGTTTGGATTTCCTTTTTAACAAAATTGCTTGGAAGTTCCTCTTCTTTTAAGAGGAGGGATGGATAGCGCATCGCTTGTAGAGCGATTTTTTTAGATTTAACTTCTTTTTACTTTATATTGATAATAAATTATTCAAATGGCCTGAATAATAATCGTAAACAATTATAAACGGTCTTATTATCACGATAATCTGCTACACTTTAATGCGAAACATAAGGGCTTATAGATTACAGCCTCTCTTTATTTAACCTTTTTAGTAAATTTTGGGAGAATCAAACAATGGACATGAGTGTCATTGCGAATATATTAAATACAGGGGTAACAGGATTTGCATTTTTAATGCTTTTTCTTGGATTTAGATTAACCTCTAAGGTACAAGTAAAAATCCTTGAACATAAATCTAGTGATTTTAATAATATTGAAATGTATCGAGAGTGGAAAGGGCTGATTGCTTCGCAATTAACCAATACACGGTATTTTATTGCGTTCTCATTGCTTTTCTTTGCAGGTGGGGTTTTTTTGCTGATGCATCAAGCAGAGACTAGAATCACCGTCGCCACTTCACCCGAACACCTGCCTTTTCAACCCCGCGTTTTCTTGCAAAATAATCCAATGAACTTTAATGAAGGCAATTCATTAAAGGTTAAAGATGGAGAAAGTATTCGGGTTTCTTACGAAGAACCGATTGCAAAAATTCGGGAGTTAAAAGACTCATTGGCCTCTGAGAAACGCATCACAAAAAGTTTGATGATTGACAAAGCAAGCATATCTGATGATGCTGGATTTTAAGAGAAAAATAGACGATGAAAACAAAAACATTGATAATGAGTGCATTACTATCTTTATCACTGACTGCCTATGCAGACGGTGATTTTCAGCGTTATATGCAAGAGGCAGGTGCCGCATTTAAGGCACAAGAATCGGAACAGGCATTAACGGCACTAGAGAAAGCAGCGCCTTTTGCCAGTACTGATACCGAGAGGGCGAAAGTAAACAATGCAATGGGGTGGACGTATTTTTCAGACGGTAACACTGAAAAAGCCAAACAACATTTGCAACAGGCATTAACGTTATCAGCAGATAGTGGTAATACACGTTTAGCTGAAAAAGCATCAAATAACTTAGGGGTTGTTGAGTACACTGCGGGTAATCTTGATGAAGCAGAAGCCTATTTTTCAAATAAATGGTCAAAAAAATCGAAAACATCCCTGCGTTATCTTAAGCTAATCAAGCAGCAACGCACGTTAAAAACGGTTAACGCTATTATTGCTCAGGGGGTGACTTATGCGCTTGATAAGAATTATACAGAGGCTATTATTGAATATGATAAAGCATTGGTTATAGAACCTGATAATGTTCGAGCGCTGGAATATAAAGGCTATGCGTATTATCGTTTAAGCAATTATGCCGACGCAATTACGGCATTAAAAAAAGCACAAGGGATAAACCCTGAGCAAGTTAATGTGTTAATTAATTTAATGAAGGCTTATTGTGCTTCAGACAAAAAGGATGTGGCAAAGCAGCTTGTTGAGGATAATAAACCATTATTGATCAGCAGTAGTGGCGTTTTACAGGGTGATGGCGAGTTACAAAAAATATGTGGTAAGGAATTGTTTTCAGGGATTGCTAAGAAATATAAAGAAGAAACAGTAATAAAATCATTATTGTAGTGGGGGTTTCACTTATACCCTAAGGTTAAGCTGGCTACAGAGGTTTTATTCCTGTGAGTAATTTAAAAGAAGAAGGATATGAGAAATACATACCTGTTTTTACGAAATGAGGGTTCAATCTGATGAATGGCTTTTTGTTCTTGGCGAATGAGTTGTCGATAATTTTTCTATTGAAATTAAAGCAAGATTATTATTTTGCATAGATTGTAAACATGATTTTTTGAGAATGTTGGGGTTTATATTTGACCCCAACGTATACATTGCTTATGTGTTGCTATTCAGTACCATAACCCGACATCCCGACTGTGCTATACCCCGAATCGACATAAGTGATCTCACCCGTAATCCCATTAGCAAGGTCAGAACACAAGAAAGCCGCTGCATTACCCACATCATCAATGGACACATTCCGACGCAAGGGCGCATTGGCTGCAACATGGTCCAGCATTTTACGAAAATCACCAATACCTGCTGCGGCTAATGTACGAATAGGGCCTGCTGAAATAGCATTGACTCGAATGCCTTGGGGACCAAGATCAGAAGCCATTAAACGCACAGCTGCTTCAAGACTCGCTTTTGCCATTCCCATAATATTGTAATTTGGTACGGCTGCGGCTGCACCAAGGTAACTCAAGGTGAGTAAGGCACTGTTCTCATTTAACATAGGGCGTGCATAACGTGCGAGAGCAAGAAAACTATACGCACTAATGTCATGAGCAATCATTGAACCTTCGCGGGTGGTATTATCAACAATACTGCCTTCAAGCTGTTCTTTCGGTGCAAATGCAACGGCATGAACCACGCCATCCATCGAATCCCAATGGATTTTTAATTCATTAATGGTTGCATCAATATTCTCATCACTGGCAACATCACACTGAATAACAATGGATGAATCTAATTCAGCAGCTATCTTGTCAACACGCTTTTTTAAACGATCATTTTGATAAGTGAACGCTAGTTCAGCACCTTCGCGATGCATGGCTTTAGCAATACCATAAGCAATTGAACGGTTGCTCGCAATGCCAACCACCATAATACGTTTACCCGCTAAAAATCCCATTGTTATTACCTCCGCAGTATAAATAAGGCTGAGATAATACCGCCTATCGTTACTCGGTACAATGAAGTGGTCAGTGCTTCTATTTAGGTGTGGGATTTTCGTGCCTGAAACGCTATTATCGGGCGCATATTTTTCATGAGATTTTTATTGTTATGTCTGAGTTACCTTATATAACCCATGCAACCGCTGAAACATTTGCAGCATGTGTGTTAGATCAATCGTATGAAACACCTGTTATCGTCGATTTCTGGGCTGATTGGTGTCAACCTTGCAAAATGCTAATGCCTATTCTTACTCAATTAGCTGAAAGTTATCAGGGTGCTGTTCATCTTGTTAAAGTGAATACAGATGAACAAGGTGAGTTGGCTACGCAATATAGTATTCGCAGCTTACCCACGGTTAAACTGTTTAAAAATGGTGAAGTGGTTGATGAATTTATGGGGGTACAGCCCGAAACAACGATTCGTGAGATGATTGATAAGCACCGCATACGTGAAGGTGCAATAAAACATGAGCAAGCACTCGCATTATTTGATTCAGGCGAAGGTGAGCAAGCCAAAGTATTATTAACCGAAGTCCTTGCTGATGACCCTGATTATCATGAAGCAAGCTTAGATTTGGTGAGTATGCTTCTCAGTAGTGGAAAGATAACGGAGGCAGATGCCTTATTAGAAGCGCTACCCGAAGATATACAACAGCATGATCAAGCCAAAGCCCTTATTGTTAAAGCAAAAATGTTACACTTAAAACAACAGGCTGGTGATGGTGTAGATAGTACAACATTAAGGCAGCGATTAACAAAAAGCCCTGATGATCTAGAAACGATACTCATGTTAGCCAATGCAGAGCTTGCTGATGAACAGTATGAACAAAGTATGGCATTGTTTTTTCAGTTGATGAGAAAAGACGATGGTTATAAAGATCAAGCAGGTAGAAAAGGTTTATTGAGCGTATTTGACTTATTAGCAGCAGGTCATCCGCTGATTAAGCAATATCGTAATAAAATGTTTTCCCTTATGCACTAATATCATGCATTAATACCCTAATGACTAAAAACTCACAGAACCCATCCCACGATTATGGCAATAAATTACGACGGCATTGAACAGCTCCCCCTAGAAAAATATACCGAAAAAGCATATCTAGACTACTCTATGTATGTCATTTTAGATCGTGCTTTACCGACTCTTGGTGATGGTCTTAAACCCGTACAGCGGCGAATTATTTATGCCATGTCCGAGTTAGGTTTATCCGCTGCGTCTAAGCATAAAAAATCGGCGCGTACCGTGGGTGATGTGTTGGGTAAATTTCATCCACACGGTGATAGTGCTTGTTATGAAGCAATGGTATTAATGGCACAGCCTTTTTCTTATCGCCATCCTCTGGTTGATGGGCAAGGTAACTGGGGGTCACAAGATGACCCTAAGTCGTTTGCTGCTATGCGTTACACTGAATCACGTTTAACGGCCTATGCCAAAGTGCTCTTGCAGGAATTAGGTCAAGGTACAGTGGACTGGACGGCTAACTTTGATGGTACATTGCAAGAACCTAAAGTGTTACCTGCACGATTGCCGAATATATTATTGAATGGTGGTTCAGGTATTGCAGTCGGCATGGCAACGGATATTCCCCCGCATAATCTACGTGAAGTGGTGCGTGCTTGTTTGGCGTTACTGAAAAAACCAACGCTTGATTTAGAAAAAATCTATCAGTTTATTCCCGCACCTGATTATCCTACTGATGCAGAAATTATTTCACCGCAAAAAGACCTGTTTGCTTTATATGAAAAAGGGCTTGGCTCGGTCAGAATGCGGGCAAAATGGCAAAAAGAAGGGCTTGATATTATTATCACCGCACTCCCTTTCCAAGTGTCAGGCAGTAAACTATTAGATCAAATTGCACAACAAATGCGGGCGAAAAAATTGCCAATGGTAGAGGATTTACGTGATGAATCAGATCATGAGTATCCAACACGTCTTGTGATTACCCCACGCTCTAACCGTGTTGACTGTCAGCAACTTATGTCACATTTGTTTGCCAGTACGGATTTAGAAAAAAGCTATCGGGTTAATCTCAATATGATTGGCACAGATGGTAGTCCAAGGGTTAAAAACTTAAAAACCATTTTGTTGGAATGGCTTGAGTTTAGGCGTAGTACGGTTATCCGTCGTTTAGAATGGCGTTTAGATAAAGTGCTAAAACGCTTGCATATTTTATAGGGGCTATTAACGGCTTTTCTTAATATTGATGAAGTCATTGCGATTATTCGTCAGAATGATGAACCAAAGCCTGTT
>CAYNGN010000211.1:0-5389 GCA_964396615.1 uncultured Thiothrix sp.
CGACCACCACCACAGGTTTTTCAGTGTCTTGTGTCGTCTCTGGATTCATCTGATTGAGTTCAGGAATAATAGCAGTGACTAATTCGCCAATGGTTTTTGCTGTTGTGCTTTTCACTGTTTTGGCGATCGTTTGGGGTATTGGTTTAGCAATGGTCTCTAGGGTTTGATCTATGATATTTTCTGCAATAGGTTCTAATATTGATTCTTGAACAGATTCAGCAATTGTCTCTGCTACGGGTTCTTCAACAGATTCAGCAATTGTCTCTGCTACGGGTTCTACAACGGATTCAGCAATTGTCTCTGCTACGGGTTCTACAACGGATTCAGCAATTGTTTCAGAAGGTTGTATCGCTTTTTCAGTTGTTTTTGCTGAAAATTCAAAACGCACTGATCCTGAACTTTCAATAACAAATTCTTCAGGCATTTTTTCTAAGCCAATCATCGAAATTTTGGTCACAAACGGTTGTTGTTGTTCTATAAAATGGATTTTTTCTTTTTTTGGTTGTGGTTGTTTTTCTCTAAAATCGGTTTTTTTTGTTTCGGTTTGTGGTTGTTGTTTTTCCAATATTGGGGTTTTTAGTGGTTGTGGTTTTTTTATGTAAAGGTTTTCTGTTGTATGTCCCCTAACTTCGGTGAGCTTCCCCAGACTTGGGGGAGAATATACCCCAAGTTCGGTGGCTTTCCCCGAGGTTTGGGGAGAATCTTCCCCAACTTCGGGGAAATCCTCCCAGCTTTCTCGCGCTTCCCCCGTTTTCGGGAGTGTGGGTGGGTAGACGATAGTGGATTGTCTGTCGTCTAAAAATTCATCACAAATGCGGTATTGGTAATCGTAATCCTGATGCTCAATGCGATAAAACAAGTTGTGACCGAGAAAACTTTCAAGGGCAGGGCGTAGATGATCAAGCCGAATCCCTGTCAGTTGAGCAAGGCGTTTATCGGTTAAGTTATCAATGGTTTTGCGATAGCCTAAGGTCTGCATCATCAGTGCATGAAAGATAAGGCCTTCATTTTGTTTGAGTTTGGCGCTGATTGCTGCTTTGGTGAGACGAATATAGGGGCTAGTCATAATGAGTCTCCGCATGGATGCAGGGATTGCGAGTAGGCAGGGAAGGGTGGGATTGGGGAGCGTTTTTTCTGTCACGAAAATACGTATTATAAAAGGGGGTTATGCTAGACTTTTTCACAGCCATATCATCCTTATTTGCTAAAGGGCGTTAGGTTAGTCCTGCGAGGGTGTTTCTTTCACGCTTTCAGGACGCAAGTTGTTTGATCTAGGATCAAAGTGTGTATTTATTTAGTACGCCGTTATATTAGGCATGTTGGGTGGGGTTAGGCAAATGAATTTTTGTTCGGGCTGATTAGTGGTATTTAATAGTGGGATGAGTGGTTGGTTTTTGTGTCCAGCTTGCAGTTTTAGGAGCGAATCTAAGCATCAAATCTCTTTTGATTTCTCAAGCTGACCTCCATATGAAAAATAGGTAATAACACCCTTTTGGTCACTTAACCAAGCAACATCAGCGACCTTGATTACTATAAATTGATCAGCGCGAATTCAAAGCCAAACTCGCAGCTGTACAAGCTGCGTATGATCTTGCTCAAATAGTGCTTGAACGTACTGAATTGCGCGCCCCTTTCAATGCGATTATCATCGCACATAACACATGGAAAGGAGAGGTTATATAAAACCTTACAGCAAACGCCACCACTTATTATTGCCCCAAGCCAACAGATGCATGATGTGGTGTAATAGAAAATCCTTCTGGCAATTCAATAAAGAGTGTCGATGATGCTGGGTATTGTTGGGAAAGTAGTAATGCATTTCACATAAAGTAAAAATAAGCTCAGAACCAAACCGTAATAGTCGATCTTTATGTGTTAAAACCAGTCTTTCTATTTCTTTATTTAGAATCAGTTTTAGTAAACGTTTTAAGCCTTTCTTTTTGTAATTCATTCCTGATCCCAGATCAGAAATAACATAAAATGACCAATTTTTTGTATGACAAAAATTTTCAAGTAAGCTTATTTGTCGTCCGAGATCAGCTTTTTGATCATGTGATGATACTCTCGCATACTGTTAAAACCCCAGCACCATTCTAATTAACGAATTGCTTTAATGATTTTTTCTTGCATTGCTATTTCTAGTGGATCAACGTTACCATCACTATTAGCAATATGCTCAATTAAGGCTTCAACCATGGGTGGGTACTCAGGATAAGCTTTTATTTTAGCAATTTCTGACAGCATTCTTGCCTCAGCAATGAGCCATTTCGTTGGTGTGCTGATTGCTGCTGAAAGTGCTTCAATATGATATTCGTATAATTCTAATGCATCTTGCGTCATATCAAGTTCGGTGACTTCATCAATTTCCTTAATTAAATCAATCGAGGCAATGACTTCCTCTGTTTCAGCTTTTTTATCAGCCATTGTCATTAAAGCTAAAGAACCCACTAATGCATTTATGAATTTTTTCTCTTTAGAAAATTTTTCAGGCGTATATTGCTTGAGTTTTCTTCCTGCTTCACTGATTAATGCGGTTATTTTTGCTTTGATTTTTTCAACATCTAACATAAGGATGACCTTGGTGATGGTTATAAATAACGGATAGCCGTTTTTAGCGTTCCTTCTAATTGTTTATCGCGTGTAGGTTCACCAATGGCAGAGAACTTCCATTCATTATTACGTCGATATAATTTACCTAGAATCATTGATGTATAGCCAACAAACTGCGCGTCACTGGCAATATTATAGGTTGCAACAATACTATTAACACGTGTTGGCACACCTTCGTAAAGTCTAATTGAAGCAAAGGGAATGGTTGCAAAATCTTGGTTTTTATACGAGTTTAAGATAAAAACAACATGTGCAATATCATCATGAATGGCAGGTAGATTGATTTGAATCACCTCATTATCAAGACCGTCATCGCCGTCCTCATCACCGGTTAAATCATCCCCCGAATGTTTAATGCCTGCGGCTTCTAAATCGGCATAATAGACCACGTTTTTAAGTTGTTTATCAGCATCATAAAGTGCAACGGAGAGGTCAAGGTCAACGGATGTTTTGTTCGTGCCGCCAAAAAAACCTTTGCTTTCAATGACCCCCCAGTTTGCACCGACACAAAAAGAGTCTAATGGGCTACCATTTTGTTTAACAAGGGATATTTTTTGCCCTTTAACTAAGTCAATTGCCATGATATTACCCTATATACTTATCAACAAAACTTTGCAGGCCAGAATTGAATCCTGTGCCTACCGCTTGGAAGCGCCAGCTATTATCACGTCTGTATAATTTACCAAATTCAATCGCCGTTTCACTGGAATAATCTTCATCTAGCTCATATTTCAATATTTCATTGCCATTGCTATCATCCACGATGCGGATAAATGAGTTTGAAACTTGACCAAAATTTTGCTTTGTCGACTCTGCTTCATGGATGGTGACGACAAAAATAATTTCTTGTATGGTGTCATTCACTTTTGATAAAGCAACTTTTATTTTCTCATCATCGCCACCGCCTTCGCCAGTCAGATTGTCACCTGTGTGTACAACGCTACCATCCGTAGAGGTGAGATTATTGTAGAAGATAAAGTCTTTATCGTTGGCGGTTTTACCTTGTGCATTGACGAGAAAAATAGATACATCTAAATCAGCATTACTCCCCGTATCACTTATATTTGCATCCCATCCAAGCCCTACGGTCATATTATCGAGGCTGGGGGCTTCTTTACTTAAGTTAATTCTGCCACCTTTTTTTAAACTAATGCTCATGTTGTTTTCCTTATGGTAAATAATGAATGTTTTAGTGCGGGGTAAGTTGACGCTGATTAAATTAATGCGCTTGAGAAAGCATTATTAATCAATTATTTATATAGTTTATATTGCTTTTTATTTTAATGAAGGCAACCGAATATAGCAATAATATGTTTAATAATCAATCAGTTTTTTTTGATCTATATTATTAAATAAATAATATTATGCGGTTGATAAAATCATCTGCTTGCTGTTGTTCTAACCGTTGTGGTGGATAAGGTGCTGCCGCCTCGTGCGAGCGCTGAGAAAAAGCGAATGAATCAACAAATACCTAAATAATCGCTATTGGTATAGTCAGGGAAGACCGTACTGGATAGGCTGCCTCCGCCCAAACGAACATCAACAAGTTCAGCAAATTTATCCAGTTCAAGTTGACGAAACTGTTGATCTTCAGCGACTTTAAACATCGCTACTGGCTCTTTGTTTTTAAATATAATCGTTCCCACGGGAAAAACTAGAGAGCCATATTTATCTTTCACACATATGATAACAACTCATTAATTTGAAGGAGTTATTATGACTTAGAAGTAAACAAGAAATAATCTCCAATATGAAAAAATCAAGTAATATAGTATGACTTGAGGCTCTAAGTAATTTACAATTTGAAGCCTGCTAGGAATCTCACTGAGGCTGAAGGTTTGTTTGAGCGTAGTGAGTTTAGTGAGCGTGAAGGGCTTGTGTAACCAGAAATGATGGGCAAAAAATAGGGGCGCTATTTTGAGAGTGAGATATTTTAGGGTTGGGGTTTTATTGATTGCCAGCTTATTTGTGAGTGTGTCATGGTCACAGGAGACAACAAACTCCACGCATAAGGTTCAGCAAGTAACAGCTTCTTCCGATGGGGCATTTACATGGGATATTGATGGCGATAATGCCATTGTGCCGTTAAATGATGGCTTGCTTGTGTTACGTTATTTATTTGGTTTTCGGGGTGAGTCATTAGTCAATGGTGCGACTAATGTGGCAGGGACACGCACAACAGCCGCATTGATTGAAGCGTATCTCAGCGAGCATCTTAGCCAGTTTGATATTGATAATGATGGACAAGTTAAACCATTGACGGATGGTTTATTACTCATGCGCTACCAGCTTGGGGGTCGTGATCAGGCGTTACTCAATGGGGTGGTGAGCGCAACAGGGACGCGAAAAGATGCCATAGCGATTGGTGGCTATATTGATGCTCATTATCCAACACCGCCGCCTGTGATTGCCTTGCAAACAACCGTTTCTCTGGCAAATTACGCGTATTTTTCGGCACAATCGCTCACACTCAGCGTTAATGATGAAGCTGCAACGATTTATTATCGTTTTGGGGATGAAGCGTTTAAAGCTTATACAACCCCACTGCCATTAACCTCAGGTAAGGAATACCTATTGGAATATTATGCGGTCGGTGCTGATGAACGCACAGAAGAAAAACAAAGCAAAGCCTATCGCATTTGGTCAGTCGTGGATCAAAGTGGTCAAGGGGATTATCTGAGTTTGCATGATGCCGTTAATGCAACTGCGAAGCCACAGCGAATTTGGATAAAAAATGGCACGTATGCCGTGAGTAAAACCATTGAGATTCGTTATAGTG
>CAYNGN010000212.1:0-5350 GCA_964396615.1 uncultured Thiothrix sp.
CACCAATGGTTAACACGCCAATCAGGACTTCCATTGGCCAACCCAATACAGTCGTTAATACCCCTGCAATGACGACCATAGGCACAACAATAATAAACCACGCAACAACCCCTTGTGCTATTGCTTCAAACGGTTTAAGTATTGTATTAAATTGTTTTTCTACACGATTAGCAAGCCTGCCAAACCCCGCTAAGGGGTGCCAACGGATAGGCTCACAGAGTAATAAATCCAAAAAAATAATAATGGGGAGCAAAATAAAGTGATTGATAGATGCCTCGGCTTAGTCGCTCTGCATTATTTCGCAGGTATTTCAAAACGCACTATTCGAGTATCTTTATCATTCAAAACAACCAATGCCACAACCTTGTCATTTGCTACTAACGTCGTTGTCAATGTACCATCAAAGCGATGCGGGTCATCTTCAGACAGTTTCATCTCTAGTTCTTGTTTTTCCTTTCCCTGTAAAATTATTAAGCGAACAATAACTCGTTTGAGTACATCAGCTTTTTTAGGTAAGCCTTCAACATAGAGCAAAACGTTTCCTGCATTACCAATAACCAACTCGTGATGGTAATCATTAGCCACACCAACAATGCCACCATGATGCGGTTCGTCCGTATGAGGTTTATGCCCATAGTCTTCATGTCCCTCATGCGCATGACCCTCGTGCTTTCCAACATGATTATGATTATCTTGTTTTTTAGCCGCTTGATGATGAGCATGATCATTATGTTCTTCCACCACTTTATGCTCATGCCCCTCATGCGCATGTCCTTCATGTTTATGCTCATTAGCAGCCAAGGCAACCGATAGTGAGAAAGTGATGGCTGTCAACGCAGTTGCCATAAAAATATTTTTCAAACGTTTCATTACATATTTTTCCTTAAAATAAAGGGAAGATTAAAGCGCATCACTATCTGCCGAATCCAACAACTTCTCAGCAGGCTTACGCCCAAATAGCCAGAACATGGCAGGAGTCAAAAAAGTATCTAATAGGGTAGAACTTATCATACCTGAAAATATCACCACTGCAACGGGATGTAGTATTTCTGTGCCAGGCTGTTCGGCCTCAAACAGCAACGGTAATAGCGCGAATACAGCAACTAATGCCGTCATCAGCACAGGAGAAAGACGCTCCAGTGAGCCACGAATAATCATTTTGCGACTAAAGCCTTCCCCTTCCAAGTGCATTAGGTTTAGATAATGACTGATTTTCAAAATACCATTACGGGTAGAAATCCCTGCCAAGGTAATAAAACCAATCAATGCGGCAATGGATAACGGCTGCCCTGATAACCATAAGCCCACCACACTCCCCACTAATGCCAACGGAATATTCGCCATAATCAGCAAGGCAAGAATCACGGATTGATAACGACTGTACAAGGTCAAAAAGACCAATAAAGCTGAAAGAGCCGCTAACAAGATAATCTGTTGTGTCGCTTGTTCTTGGGCAGCAAACTGTCCACCAATAGTAACAAAGTAACCTTCTGGAAAATTAAAATCAGCAATTTTTTGCCGCATATCAATCACAACCTCCGATAAACTTCTATCTTGTACATTGGCCGATAACACAATACGGCGTTGACCATTGTCACGAGAAATTTGATTCGGCCCATCCCCTTCTTCAATGGTTGCTAACTTACGCAGTGGTATTTGCCCTAAGGGGGTAGAAATCAGTAAATCTTGTAATTCGTGTGCCGAACGTGCCGTTTCAGGTAAACGCAGTACCAGTTTAAAACGACGGTTGCCATCAATGATCTCATTAATCGTTGCACCATCCACCAACATTTGTAACTCACGTAACAACGTTGCACCTGATAAACCATATTGAGCGGCACGACTATAATCGACAAAAATCTTTATTTGCGGTGCAAGCACTTGCTTTTCAACACGCAGATCAACAATGCCAACAATCGGTTGCAAGATCTGACGTAACCGTTCCGCTTGCGCACGTAAGGTATCCAAATCATCACCAAAGATCTTAATCGCAATCTGTGCGCGTACGCCTGAAAGCATATGATCAATACGATGTGAAATAGGCTGACCAATACTAACCTCCACAGGCAATAGCGCTAATCGTTGGCGAATATCCGCATAAATTTCGGCACTTTCACGTTCTGAAGGGCGTAGATTAATATCCAATTCGCTGGTATGCACCCCTTCGGCATGTTCATCTAACTCTGCACGTCCTGAACGTCGGCCGATATGGATAATTTCAGGAATATCTTGTAACAGCTTTTCCGCTTCAGAAGCCATGCGTACGGATTCTTTCAGCGTTACCCCAGGATTTAGCTCTACACTGACTAGTAACGTGCCTTCGTTAAACGGGGGAAGAAAGGTAGTTGGAAAAAAGGGGATTAAACTCATTGCCATAACAACACTCGTTGCCCCCAAAAACACTAAGGTACGTGGCCAACTGAGTACCTTTTCTAACAATACCGCATAACCACGCTTGAGTGTTCTAACCAACCACGGCTCGTCATGATCCAGTTGTTTCATCCCTGGTAAGAGATAATAGGCGAGTACTGGAGTCAGTGTAACGGATACCAACATTGAAGCAAGAATAGAGGTGATATAAGCAATCCCCAACGGCACAAACAGCCGACCTTCCATCCCTGGTAAGGCAAATAACGGAATAAAGACCAAAATAATAATAATCGTCGCATACACAATGGCAGAACGAACTTCTAAGGTTGCTTGCAAAATAATTTTTAGCGGGGCGAGACCTGCTTTTTGTCGGCGGTTATTGCGCAAACGACGCATCACATTTTCGACCCCGACCACCGCATCATCAACCAATTCACCAATCGCAATCGCCAATCCGCCCATGGTCATCGTATTGATGGTTAGCCCCATTATATCAAATACCAGCATAGTGGTTAAAATAGACAGAGGAATTGCCATTAAGGAAATCAGTGTTGTACGTAAATTACCGAGAAAGACAAACAGAATAACCACAACAAGTGCTGAGGCTAACAGCAATTTATGTTCGAGATTATTAATCGACGCTTCAATAAAACTCGCTTGACGGAATGTAATTTGTGGTGCAGACATACCTGCTGGCAAACTGGCTTGCATCGTTTTCAGTGCTGTTTCAATCGCCTGTGTCAAACGAATGGTATCTGCCCCTGGTTGTTTTTGAATACTAAGAATCACTGCGGGCTGACCATTGAAGCCCGCATCACCGCGTTTAACACTCGGGGCAAAAGTAACATTTGCCAACTGTTTAAGCAAAATAGCCTGCCCATCAATCGCAGTAACTGCAAGATTTTGTAAGTCATCTAAGCGGGAGGTTCGTCCAATATGCCGTATCAGATATTCTTTGCCATTCAGTTCTAAAAAACCACCTGAGGTATTATTGGCAAACCCCTTTAGCGCATTGGCTAATTGATCCAATGTAATCCCCAAATCTGTCATACGACGAGTATCTGGTTGCACCTGAAATTGACGTACCTCACCGCCAATGGGAATCACTTGTGCTACGCCTGAAAGTGACAACAAGCGTGGGCGTAACACCCAGTCCGCATACTCACGCACTGCCATCGGATTGATTTTACTGGGATCAATGGGAATCGCGACCAGCATAATCTCGCCCATTATGGAAGAGACGGGTCCCATATGTACGGTAATACCTTGTGGTAAAGCACTTTCCATTGAGCCCAGTCGTTCACTGACCATTTGACGCGCACGGTAAATTTCCGTATCCCAGTCAAAGACCAAATAAACAAAGGATAAACCAGCACTCGAAACCGAACGCACGGATTCAATACTAGGCAAACCATTCATCGCGGTTTCTAACGGAAAACTAATCAAGCGCTCCACTTCTTCAGGAGCCATCCCTCCTGCTTCCGTCATTAGGGTGACAGTTGGACGGTTAAGATCAGGAAAAACATCAACAGGCGTTTGCAACATTTGTAATGCGCCATAAGCCATTAATAACACACTGCCAACCAAGACCATTAAACGATTGCCAAGGCTGGCAGTTAATAACCATTGAAACATAGTAGCGTCCTTATCCTTTAGCGAATCTGGTTAATCAATGTCGTTGCTTGTATAACCACACGCTCATCTTCATCGAGTCCTTTGGTCACTAAAACACGCTCACCATCAAGCGGCTGGTATTGTATGACACGTGGCGTATAGTGTTCAGGAGCAGTTTTAATCCACACAATGGATTGATTACTGGCATTACGTGCCAATGCATCGGCAAGAATGGCAATACCTTGTTGTTTCTCTTTCGTCTGCACCAACACTTGTACCGATAACCCTGCAACCAAACCAGACAAGTCATTCGTCGTGACCGAAAAACGTAATGGCAAGGCTTGTTGACGTAAACGGGGACTGGTTCCTTTATAGCGCAATGAAATCAAACGTTGATCCAGTTGCAAGCGAGCAGTGTGAATATTACTTGTTAATGCAGGATCAAAGGTTAAGGCTTCCACTTGTAATTGTTTGGGGTCGATAATATCTAGCAGTAAGTCACCTGCTTGTATCGCCTGCCCATCCGTCGCATAACTCCCCGTGACAATACCTGAGAGGGGTACACGCAATACTTCTTGCTTTTTCCCGCCTTTACTCAACGCAGAAATACGCGCTTTTAAACGCAGCACCGTTGCCGCAGCAACATCAATTTCACGCTGTGAAATAAGAGTTGCTAGTTTTTTTACGCGTTGATGTTCTCGTTTTGCCAATTTCAATTGTTCACGTAAATCCGCAACCTCCGCAGCTTGATTCGTGCCTTCTTGAATATCACCGACCCATGTAATAGTTGCTAATTTTTGCCCTTTTTTCACTTGATCACCCTGCGCAGGCAGTGTATTGGTATCACCAATAATATCTAAGCGCCCTGTTTGTAGTGCCAATACCTTGCCTATCGCATTTGATCCGGTGATAACACGACCATTCAGTTTAATCGTCAGTGGCAAGCGTTCGGTTTTCGTTGTTTGTGTACGTAAATTGATAAAACGCTGTGTGGGTTTAGGCAAAAATAAACTGCCATCAGGTAAACGTTGCGGCTTATTCGGATCAGCTGTCACTGGCGCGGCATCATGACCATGATCGTGTCCACCACCCGCAAGCGCGGTTAAAGAAAACAATCCTGTCATCATTAATGATAACCACAGTCCTATTCGTCTATTACTCATCATCATGCACCCCCTCTTTTTTGCCGATCACGCAACAGTACAAAGCCAAATATAAAGAACAACAGCAAGCTCATGAGGATAATCCAACTAGGATGAATAGATTGAGTCATTAAACCCAATGGGGAAACCTTTTCTTCAGATTGTGCGCCATTACCATTATGATCGTTATGATGGATAGCCAGCTTACCCATGAGAAAATCAGT
>CAYNGN010000213.1:0-5349 GCA_964396615.1 uncultured Thiothrix sp.
CTCTGTGCCTAAGCGTTTCTCATGTATTGCGGATGCTTTTTTATACAGCGGCAAGGCTTGGGCGTAATCGCCTTGAGACTCATATAACTCTGCCAGATTGTTATAGCTGACTGCGGTATCAGGATGCTCTGTGCCTAAGCGTTTTTCTGTTATCTTAACTTCTTTTTGTTGATAAATAATTCCGTTTCTATAATCGCCTATATGCTGATAAATACGCACAAGACTATATAATAATCCCGCGACCTTTTCATGCGACTGTTGTGGGCAGGCACGATAAAGTGATTTCATTATTTCGATATAAAGCTCACCCTCTTCAATATCATTTTCAACAATAGAGACCGCATTATCCATACAATAATCAATCACAGGCACAATCCCCTGCTCAAAATCCAACGGATGATTGGCTAAAATAAATTCCTTAATAATCTGATGAAGTTTATAACGCCCTTCCTTTTCTGCTAACCAGCCTCGTTTTGCTAACTCTTTTAATGTTAGTTTTAAACGCGGTGTCTCGGAAAAAATAGCTTCTAAAGTCTGATGTGGTATTTCAAGCGCAGGTAATAAAGCCAAACGTTGTAATAAGGCTTTTAATCCTGCATGTGTTTCAATGTTAAACCGCTGAACCAGAAAATCATTAAAGGTACGGTCAAAATCCCGTTCGATTTGTACAAATTCACCACTCTTAAACTGCGCTCGTAATGTTGCTAAATCCAAACAGTCTTCCGCTAAGGTTTTGGCGATAAGTTCGATAAACAGTGCGTGGTAATCAATAAACGTTAAAATATCATCAATCGGTTCATCGGTTGGATAATACTCTAAAAACAATGCCTTAGCATCGTCATGGCTTAATACATCTAAATTCAGTGAAGGTACATTAGGTAGTGCGAGCCGTGTGGTGATTAATACATCGGCATTGTGGTGTAAGGGTTTTAATTGATCAATATCGGCTTTGTTGGTGAGATCATCAAAAACAAATAAGCATTTTTTCGGCAGGCTTTGTAATTTGTGGATCAGTTGGGCTGTGTCCATTTGATCATCGACATAAAAATACTCTCTAAGTATGTGATAAAGCGTGCTTCTGAGATCGTTGTTGTCAGCAGAAAACTGAAAACGAGCAATGTGTTGATAGGCATCTTGGTGGGTTAATAAATACTGGTTGGCTAATTCGCTTTTACCAATACCGCCGATGCCATTGACAATATAAAGGATACCGTCATTGGCGAGGGTGTTTTCGATGTCTGCCAGTTCGGTTTTACGCCCAATAAAATGCGGGTTCTTTGCAGGCAGTTTGGTTAAGTTTTTAGGGGGGGTGTCAGGTAGGGGTTTTTGGTGAAAATTAAACGTCTGTTCACCATAACTAATCCCGCCTTGCATACCAATCTGGCTGTGCCTATTGTCAAAATCGCCCATTATTTTTCCCTAGAAATTAAATGTTTGTGTGCCGTTATTCGTGCTGTTTTGCATGATGACTTGGGTATTGTCATTATTAATAATGGTTGTCCCTGCATCATGGCTATTGTCTAATTGCTGTTGAAACGCGGCAATGATTTCAGGCGAGGCAATGGTAATTTTTTCACCCAGACGGTAATAGGTCGTGCCTTTTTTATCGGTGCGCTTTTTGAGCGGTAAGTCTCTTGCTAAGGAAAGCAAATAAGGATGCGGTGGAATCGTAATGACTAGAATACGTTTATCATCATCGCTGTTGAGGAAGGCGAGTTTTAGCCCTAAAAAAGCAGGCGTGGCGGCATTGTTTAATGCCTCAAGGATTTTACCTTCTAAGGCGGCGAGATCAGGACATTTCTTATGAAACGCCAACATCTCATCACTTATAGCGTTGAAGTCTTGCTTATTATCAGAGACACCAAAAACAAGATAGCCTTCTTCACCGACGGTTTGTGGGTTGCCATTGGCAATGGATAGAATATCTTTGATCAGTTCGCTTTTGAGGTCGTCTGGTTTCCAAATCGCTTTAAAATCTAATTTGGGGTTTTCGTTCATTGCCAGCAAGTCGTTGAGTGTCATTGTATTTCCTTTAGCCCTTGGAGTGATTGTATTATCCTTGATCGTTATGGACTATTCAATGTGCTTGAAAAATGACTTGCTGTATATTCCAATGCCATCAACGCAATGCTGGAGCATGGGAGCAAGATGAAAACAAAGAGTCGGTAACAGACGGGTGATAAATTTTTGTTGCTGTTTACAACTCAACGTCTTGCTGGTTGATTGTGCTAATATTTACTCTCTCTGTACATTCAGCTAAGGCTTGCTAAAATGCAATCTACATTTTTTTACTTACTTTTCATCATTTTCACCGCCAATGCTAGAAATTACTGAAATTATCAGACATGCAGATCAAGGTATGACAAAACCTTTTTTATGTATGGCATCTGATGAAAAACGGTATTACGTGAAAGGAAAAGCCGCGACTGTATCAGGTTTGATTAAAGAATGGCTGGGTTATCAGTTTGCTCAAAAATTTGGTTTACCTGTGCCAAAAAGCCAAATACTTTATGTAGACGAAAGGCTTATTGATGCATTTGGGGCAACTGCAAAAAATAGCTTGGGATATGGCTATGTTTTTGGTTCAGAAGAGGTTACGTCAACAAGAGAGTTAAAATATGAACAAATCGCTGACATTAAAGAAGAGTTAAAGAAAGATATACTACTATTTGATTTATGGATGCGTAATGAGGATAGAACACTCACTGCATCAGGTGGTAATCCTAATTTACGTTGGAATGTAGCTGAATCAAGTTTAACAATGATTGATCATAATTTAATTCTTGACCCTGCTTTTAATAAATCAGAATTTTGGCAAACACATGCATTCAAACAAACAATCATAGAGCATGATATGAATCAGGTCGAACGCGCCCATTATGAAACTAAAATGCAAGAAACATTAAAGCGGTGGCTAATAGTATGGGATACCATGCCAGACGAGTGGATTGACGAAAATAAAGTGTTGAGAATCATTGATAAAAATTTTATATTTCAGCAGCTTGAGAAAGATGCGCAGGGTAACATTTGGACAAGACTCCCATGAACAGAAGAATATGTAAATACAGCATTATCCGTTTTCAGCCTTACGCTGAAACAGAGGAATTTGCCAACATTGGCATCGTTCTTTATGTTCCTGAACTTCAACACATTGAGTTTAAAATACTTGATTCACGTCAGCATGGACGTATTACAAATTTCTTTAAACCATTAGATAAAAAGATTTTTCGTCACACCACGCAAATCATTCAAGCAGAACTAAAACGTGTCCAATTAATGCAAAAAGAGAGACCTAACATCGATTTATTTGCTGAGTTAACCGACTTGCGTGAGGATATTATTCGCTATAGTCATATACGAGTCCTGTATAGCAAGGATTTGCCTGCTACTCTCAATAAACTATTCAACTTTTATGTTCAACGTAGCTTCACTCAAGACAGAGGTCATGAAGTGCGTATGACAGGACAAGTTCGGGATTTATTACAAAAACATAATTTAGCCAATAAGTTCAAAGACCAAATTGTTGGTGATAAAGACACATTTTCTATTCGTTTTCCTTTTGTCGATAACAATGAACAACAAAGGGTAATCAAGCCTATCCATTTTAAACACAGTGATTCTAGCCAACTCATCAAACATGGTCTTAGTTGGTTGGGTAAAGTCAATCAATTAAGTCGTTATCATTTTCTCAAACCAGAAACAACCTTGTTTGCTTATGCTCCTCCTGAAAATAAAACAGGAAAATTACAGGATGCGTTTAGCGATATTTACGATCAGATTCAAGAGGCAGGTATTTGTATGATTGATATAAATGATCAGAAAAAAATTGCTGAATTTGCAAAAATAGAAGCGATGAAAAAACAATAAAAAGAACATAATTTTTTCAGGAACATTAGATGAGTTTTCTAAAAAATACACCGAAACTAACCAATAAAACACAATAAACAATAGGAATCGCAATGGCTAAAAAACATATAGATCATATAGAAATAAAGCATTTCAAATGCTTTAAAAATTTCAAAGCAAACGGTTTTAAGCGCGTTAATCTTATTGGTGGTTACAATAATGTGGGTAAAACTGCATTAATGGAGGCGTGTTTTTTATCAGGAGCAAGCAGCACACAAGATTTATATGGCAAGCTGCTTGAACTGCAAACGCATCGAAATATTGTTAATCATTTATTGTTAAACAGCGATAGACAACACGACATACAGCAATTAATTATGGACAGTGTACCGTTGTCTATTTTTATCAAGGATAGTTATGATTCGTATTCGATAATAAATGAAGGAACAACATATGAGGATTACTCACCTACTGAGACAATCATTTGTGGAAAAATTGAAATAAAAAAAGATAAACACTATGGAGTATTTAATATCTATACACAGCAAACGCCACTTGAAATTAGTGATATTATTTATCATCCTGATGATCCTGGCAATCCTACAAAAAAGGGAGATCCTCAACAATATAGTTATGCTGAACTTACTAATATTATCGACATTTCATTAGAAAACACCAAATACCGTTATAGTCGAAATTTTATTTCCCCCTATTCTAATTCCGATAAAGAATTAATTAATATGGTTGGACAGTTTAAATTAGACAATAAGTACGATTTAATTAATCAATACCTACACGATGTCTTTAGTATTTCTGCGATAGACATTATAAAAAATAAGCCGATGCTAAAATTAGGCAATCAATACCATGATTTATCAACCTTTGGTCAAGGGGTAAAAACCTTTATTAACATTATTGGCTCACTGTTATTATCAAAAGATACGGTTATTTTTATTGATGAAGTAGAAAATGGCATCCATTACAGTCACTTCAACCAACTATGGAATATTATCTTAACACTATCAAAACAACAAAATGTTCAAGTCTTTGCGACAACCCATTCCAAAGAATGCATTGAAGCTTATGCTCACATTGCTAAAAAATTAGCGGATAAAGAGATCAGTTATATTAAAATGACCCGCCTTAAAAAGGGAGAGATTATGGCAGGCATTAATGATGAGGCTATGTTGCACTATATGTTAGATGATGGGCATGAGGTGAGAGGATGCTAAAGGATATCGCCATATTGCATGAGGGCAATGCAAGAAAAACGAATGATAATGCACTCCTAAAGCTATTACTCGAAGCACTAAAACTCGATAGTGAAAGAGTCGAATTTTTTGGTGTGGGTAGTAAAAGTAATTTTTTTAAGCTTCAAAGCCCTCATTACCAAACGCTACAACAAAGAATTCAGGCGGAGGAAATCACTAAAATACTTTTTGTCATTGATGCTGATTATGAAGAAAATGATACAACGTATGGCGGCTATCAAAATACCAAAAA
>CAYNGN010000214.1:0-5340 GCA_964396615.1 uncultured Thiothrix sp.
AAGAAGGCTTATCACGTGCCACAATTGAATCCGTTTTGGAAAATGCCAGTGATGCTATTTTTGCTCCCTTATTTTGGTTTCTTATTGGGGGAGCGCCTGCGGTGGTTTTGTATCGTTTGGCGAATACTCTAGATGCCATGTGGGGTTATAAAAACGAACGTTTTTTGTATTTTGGACGTTTTAGTGCGCGTGTGGATGATGTGCTTAACTATATTCCCGCGCGTTTAACGGCAATGACGTGGGTTATATTAGGGGATTCTAAGTCTGCTAAATATTGCTGGGAGACACAGGCAAATACATGGTATAGCCCGAATGCAGGTGTGGTGATGGCGGTTGGTGCAGGAGCATTAAGGGTTAGATTAGGTGGCAATGCTATTTATCAGGGCGAAGAAAAACTACGTCCAGTAATAGGCATTGGTCATGCACCTGTTGCAGAAGATATTCAGCGTAGTTGGCAGCTTGTTTTTAAAGGTTTGGTGTTGTGGAGTGTTATTTCGGTGTTTTTGGCTTGGGTGTTTTAAGTGAGTGTGAAACTAACAAAGATTAAACATGGTGGTAATCTTTATCAGGCCGCTAAACGTTACAACATACCTCTCACACAATGGTTAGATTTATCAACAGGCATTAATCCCCGCCCGTGGCAGCCGCCTGAAACCCCCTTACACATTTGGCAACGTCTGCCAGAAGAAGAGGATAATTTATTAGCTGTTGCCAAGGATTATTATCAAACACAATCCTTACTCGCCGTAGCAGGGTCACAAGAAGCCATTCAACGTTTACCCACCTTACGTGCAAGAGGCAAGGTGGGCATTGTTAGCCCTTGTTACGCTGAGCATGAATACTGTTGGCGCAAAGCAGGGCATGAGGTTATCTCCATTGCTTTTGATGATGTTGAGCAGTATTTATCACAGCTCGATGTGCTTATTGTCATTAATCCTAATAATCCTGATACACGTATGATTGCCCCTTCCACGTTGCGCCAATGGCATCAGGTTTTACAGGCGTGCCAAGGTTGGTTAGTGGTGGATGAAGCCTTTATGGATGCTACCCCAGATTTTAGTTTATTAAACCAAGCCATTCCTGATGGTATGATTGTATTGCGTTCTATTGGTAAATTTTTTGGGTTAGCAGGAATACGTCTTGGTTTTGTAGCAGCTAATAAAGCAGTACTTGAACAACTGAGCGAGCAATTAAATCCGTGGCATATTTCCCATCCTGCGCGTTGGGTGGGCGCGTTGGCACTTGCTGATACACAATGGCATGACGATACACGTCATTACTTACCAAAGCAGCGTGAAAAATTGCAAGTGTGTTTAACGCAGGCAGGTTTTGATGCCTCGCTTGCGACTGTGCATTTTGTGTTTATCAAGCATCCAAAAAGTGCCTTGTTACAGCATCAGTTAGCAGAGCAGGGGGTATGGGTACGTTTATTTCCTCAGCTTGATGCATTACGTTTTGGCTTGGCGGAGGATATAACACGACTTAGTAATGGCTTGCAATTGAGTAATATTAAATCATTAGTGATTAAAAAATAGACATATTTCATTCACTGGATATACAATACACGTTAATGAATAAAACGATTATTCCTTCACCTAAGTCCCTTCATTAGAGCCTCTAAAATGCCATTTGAGCTATTGCTAGAACATAAATACTCACAATTAATTATAATAATTTTGGTTTATATCAAATGAAAGTTATTATTGCAAAAAGTTTACTGTTTACCAGCATTGGTATCATTCTGAACTTTATTTTTAAATCTGCTGCTGCAAAACTCATTGAAAAAGAAGAATTAGGTCTTTTTTTTACGACAATTGATGTTTTTTCACTAACACTACTACTGCTTATTGGCTTTCGTTCGTCAATGGTTGTAAGTTTTGCTAAGACTAAAGATGATGTTAATATTATTAATATCTTTCGCTATTTTCTATTAACGATTATTTTTCTTTCATGGCTTATTGTTATCCCTTACTTAAAACATAAAATGGGGGTAAATATACATTATTGGTATTTAGTTTCCTTAATGTTAGCGATGGGATTAGTCGCTTATCTTGGTAATCAAATTGCCATGTATCGACACTATACAATTATGAATAGAATTACCTTAATAGAACCGTTATTAACACTTGTTTGGTTTCTTATTGCTTATTATGGTGTTGGGGTTCATGGCTACCATACATTATTTATTTCTTCAGTCATGGCAACCTTAGGTGTAGCTGCCTATATGTATCAAGCCAAACGAAAATTAAATAAAGAACCTTCATTTAAAAGTATCAAGATGACAGGTGAGATGAAGAAGTTTCTAACAAACTCTATTATTTCAACACTTGAATTTGGTTCTGGGATTATTATGATCTACCTCAGTATTATGTTGATTATGCATTATTACACACTCGATGATTTAGCTAATTATCAAGTGGTGGTTAAAACACTTTTTGTTTATATGATTATGCTATTCGTTTTTCCTATTTTTAAATTTATTTTGCCAGAAATGTCTAAGCTTATTAATAAAGGAGAACATAAATTAATAGCAACACTTAAAAAAGAGGTTTATCTGTTTTCTATCAGTATTAGTCTTATTTTTTTTCTGATTGTATGGCTTTTTGGCGAGGTGTTAATTATATGGGCTTTTTCAGCAGAGTATAAAGCATCACATGTGATGTTATTACACCTCAGTCCTTTCTTCCTCTTTGTAATGCTTAATGCCTATAATATTGCTTATATTAAGGCTTCAGGTAAGTTTTGGTGGGCATTCTTTTTAAGAGTCAGTGGTAGTTTTGTGGTTTTACTGTCTTTTTATATTCTAAAACTTTTCTCAGATTCGGTGATTATCGTCGCATTGAGTTTGATTTGGGGCTACGTTGGCATGTTTTTGATTTCATTTGTATTGGAGCTTAGGCTTAGAAAATGTAATAACCTCAGTAATTCCCGCTGTCACTTCAAAATATAGAAAAATGAGATAAACAGAAAATGTGAACGTAATTATCTGAACATCTATAGATAATTACTCAGACAATTACATTCACGCACATGACTTGCTTCTAATTAGTGAATGCAATTATCTGAAGTTCTCTATGTCTACTTCACTTTCTTAAACTCACCTGCTGCAAGTCGTGTGTGATAGTCTTGCATGAGTGCTTTTACCTTTGGCATTAATAGATATAAGCCAATAATATTAAACACGGCCATCGCAAAAATCATCGCATCAGAGAAGTCGATCACCGAGCCTAAGCCCATTGAAGCACCAATCACAATAAAAATACAGAAAATAGCTTTAAAAATAAGCTCTTTAACCATACCTTCACCAAATAAATAGGTCCATGCTTTTAGTCCATAATAAGACCATGAAATCATTGTCGAAAAGGCAAAGAGAACAGCTGCTAAAGCAAGCATATAACCAAAGCCGCTCCATTGGCTTTCAAACGCTTTTGAGGTGAGTTCGATACCTTTTAAATAGCCTTCTTGTCCTTCGGGAATCCAAGAGCCCGTAATAACAATGACTAGCGATGTCATTGTGCAAATAATAACCGTATCAATAAACGGCTCAAGTAGGGCAACATAGCCTTCAGTGACGGGATGTTTGGTTTGTACCGCAGAGTGAGCAATTGCTGCTGAACCAACACCTGCTTCATTAGAGAAAGCAGCACGCTTAAAGCCTTGTATTAAGGCACCAACAGCACCCCCTGCAACCGCAACAGGCGCAAAAGCACCTTCAATAATGGCGGAGAAAGCAGCACCAACAGCACCAATATTGGCTACAATGATAAATAATGCTGAACCGACATACATAACAACCATAAACGGTACAACTTTTGCGGTGACTCGGGCAATGGATTTAATCCCGCCAATAAGGACTATACCGACCAGTGTGGCCATGATTAAACCAAAAATAAAGCCATTGTCCTGAAAGAAAGGAATAATATTGGCGACTTGTTGTGCGGATTGATTGGCTTGGAACATATTGCCGCCGCCTAATGCGCCACCAATACAGAAAATAGCAAAAATAACGGCAAGTACTTTACCAAAACCACCCATGCCACGTTCTGCTAGACCTTTAGATAAGTAATACATGGGCCCACCTGATACCGTGCCATTAGCATACTCATTACGATAATGCACCCCTAGCGTACATTCGGTGAATTTTGTGGCCATGCCTAATAAGCCTGCTAAAATCATCCAAAAGGTTGCTCCAGGACCACCAATGGCTATCGCAACACCAACGCCTGCAATATTGCCCAAACCGACTGTGCCTGATAAAGCAGTGGTGAGCGCCTGAAAAGGGGTAACTTCACCTTTATCGCTGGGATCAAGATAATCGCCACGAACGATTTCAATAGAATGTTTAATGCCTCTAAATTGAATAAATTTAAAGTAAATCGTTAAGGTGCTTGCCGCAATGACTAGCCATAACACGATCCAAGGAAAAGCAATGCCAAACAGTGATTCTGAATAGGGTAAAGGGGAAAAAACGGCATTGATAAACGGTGATAAAATCGGAGTCATCAAATCATTGATTTTGTCATCAAGTGATTTTTCGATGGTTGTCTTAAGGTTATCGGCAAAGACCGAGGCAGAGGTCAATACCCCTAGTAATGAAAGAAATAATAAGTGAATAGATTTCATAAGTGATATTTTCTATCGTAAGGATGAAAAGAATAATGTCATGTCGCATGTTCGTGGGGGGGGGCAGTATGATACACAATGAGAGACAGAATTATAGATTATAGAGTGGAAAAAAGGGACAAAGCCCGCCCGTAACCCTATTGAAATAGGTTACACTGGGTTTTATCACAGTTTAGGCTGCATGTTTATTGTTTTTATGATTTTTGTTCAACAAACATTACGCACCATTTTTTTTCTTTGCCTGCTTCTCTTGCTAACAATAGGCTCAGCTCATGCTATTGAGCCTGAGCCATGCTATAGCGAAGAGCTCTGTTATGCCGCAGAGCCATGCCCTCCTCAAAAACCACAGATTAGAATAGGCGTACTGAGCCATCGTGGTGATGCGCTTACTTTAGTAGCATGGCAGCCCACAGCTGTTTATCTCTCGCAAAAATTACCTGCCTATGAGTTTGTTATTAAGCCATTAGATTTTGATAAAGTTGATGTGGCTGTGGAAAAAGATGAGGTTGACTTTATTTTGGTGAATCCAGGTATGTATGTGAACCTTGAGTATAAGTACCGTGTTTCACGTTTAGCGACGATGAGTAATCTACGGGGTAATGCGTCTTATAAGGTGTTTGGCGGTGTTATTTTTGTGCGGCGTGATCGTACGGATATCAACACGCTGGAAGATATACGCGGTAAGCATTTTATGGCAGTGGATAAGGTTTCTTTAGG
>CAYNGN010000215.1:0-5329 GCA_964396615.1 uncultured Thiothrix sp.
ATATTATCTTTTAAACCCGACCTTTAAGTGATAATGCATAAGCAATCCTGTTGGTAACACGCTATATAGAAGCGAGTGTAGTGTTATAAGCATTATGAACGCATTTGCACTAAGGACTTTTTATTATTTATTCATGGAGGATCGTTATGATTACCAGTAACTCTAATATAGCAATGACTAGACACAATCAGCAAGGTCGCAATACACAACAAGCAACAGGTCAAATGCGTGCGTTTAGCCAATCGCAATCCCCTTCTGCTTCTGCAACAGGATCTTTAGCTGAAACAGCTTCATTACAGAATATTTTGGCATTAATACAACAGTTGATTCAACAATTGCAACAACAAGCATCAGGGGGACAAAAGCCCGCTCCCACACAGGAACAAGACAAAGAAAAAAATGAAGAAGCAACACGCCCAGCAATCCCTGTTGATGAAGCTGTTCAACCTGAAGAAGCGCGTGTTGGTAATATTGGTGACATTGGTATTTCCGTTATTCGTGGAACGCCCGATAATGATCGCTTAAATGGCACACGCGATACGGATCACATGTCAGGCTTGGCAGGCAATGATCGTCTCTATGGACGACAAGGTGATGATCTCATATTTGGGAGTGACGGTAATGATCGCCTCTATGGGGGTCAAGGTAATGATTTATTACAGGGTGGCTCAGACAATGATCACTTATTAGGTGGGAAGGGTGAGAATAGACTCTTTGGTGGTGATGGTAACGATACACTTTATAGTCGCTTAGGTTCTGCTGATATTTTAAAGGGTGGCCGTGGTAATGATACCGCAAGAGTCAGAGCAAGCATTGATGATTTTTCTATTACCTTTAAAGAGGCACTACCACCTGTTATCCGCCTAGATGATGGTGGAATCGTTAGTGCTGATGAGCAACATGGGATACCAAGTGATAATAAGGGGACATTGATTTTAACCAATGAAAAAACAGGGCAGACCATTAGAGACGGATTGATTTTGTGACATTAATAAGACTTGGTTATCCATTTTAGAGTGCCCATGCTTAAAATAATGTCTCATTCGACGATGTAAAAATGAATCGTCTAACCATTTATCAGCTTTCAATAAGCCGAATAATCGTTTTCTTTCGGCGGTATTGCGCGTTCTTTTCCAGATTTCTTTTTTGATTTTTTCCTTACACGCTTCCTTGTACATAACGATATTAATAACGGTATCATTGACCACTTCGCATTTTGTATTTCCTGCAACCTCAATGGCTTTGTAAAAATGTAAAGCACGGATTTCTTTATTGATTTCTGTTCTTGTTTTACCCGCTGTACCTAAAGCGCCAAACCGCCGCCAAATCTCAGAACGCAGAAAGGTCAATTGCTCAGCCATCTCTTGTAGACGTTTCAGACTCGTTGAATCGGTTTCACAATAGAGAATTCGGGTTACTTTCATCGTCTCGTTTTTTGAGGTTTATTTGCAAGCTTAATGACTATTTAGGATGGTGAGCTTTTTTAACCTAAAAAGCATCATGAATAATGATTATCCGTCATATTTTAAGGATGGAATGTTTTGTTTTTGGTGGTTTTGGTCTTTAAAGTGCAGCAGTTTAAATTCAATGACGCACGTCTTAGTTTCGATGAACTTAAAGAACGCGCATCAAGTGAACCAACACCTAATGATCAGCTTTTAGACTTGTCCGACAGCCAAAAGGAAACGTTGTTTGATTTATTTGAGCCTCGTCCAAGTGCCGATGCTGCTATTCGTGTGATTGATAAAGATGGCAGTGGTACTATTAGTGCTGAAGATGTGGCAGCCGTTAATGATGCTACAGATCCAATGACGAATCCTTCACTATTGAAGCTAACCGACGCACAACACGAAGCGATTGGTGCGCGCTTTAATCATCAGCCAGCACCGAATGTTGCTGATAGTATAACAACACGCTATACAGGCGTTGCGACGAATAAAAACGATGATGGCAAGCAATCAACAAGCACGCACCGATTTTGAAGCGAATAAGCAAAAATGGAATGATTTGAACGCTAATAACTATCGCTTTACCTTGGAGCGTTCAGGCTTTATTGGTGGTGAGGCGCGTAAGCCTGTTGATTTAATTGTGGCGGGTAATACGGTAACGAATGCACAATTTTCTGATGGTACAAACGGACAGGTTCCAGAGTTTAACCAGTTAAGCATTGATGAGCTGTTTAATACCATTGAACAAGCACTGGATAACAATGCGGCTGAAGTACGTGTGGAATACAATGCAACAACAGGTATTCCTGAGTCTATTTTTGTTGATCAATCTCAGCTTATTGCTGATGAGGAACTTTTCCTTAGCACCCGCAATTTCCAGCTGCTCCTTGTTGCGCACGAAGAGGCTGCTACAGAATAGGCTCTTGGCTAAACTTAATACGTTTTAATATATTTTTCCTTTTAACGTTCATGATGTTTATGAGGGTTAAAAGGTATTTTTTGGGTTTTTTTATAGAAGAACTAAGATAAACTTTTGAACTTCTATTAAAGAATGGCTATACTCGCTGACAAAAGGTGAAATAATGAAACAACAATAGTTTCAATTACTTATTTATGCGGGTTGTTTGCTAAGTATTTATTTTGTTCAAGGAATATATACTTTAAATTTGATCTAGCCGTTTCGATCGGTATCCCTATAGACATTATCCCACCTTAGTTTTTCACATCCCATTATTAATTGATTTATTAACCATTAGTATTTTATGAATTATAGTTTACGCGGGCTGCTTAGTTTTTTTTCATTTGTTTTCTTTATTGTACTCCACGTTGTCTTTCAGACGGCATTGGCATCTGATAAGTCATTTAACCCCTCTACCTCAGTGGTCAAAATACACGTTACGTCTAAATCGTATAGCGAAGAAGCACCTTGGAGTTCAGATACTTCAAGCTACATAGGTTCTGGCTTTGTTATTGCTGGAAAACGCTTGGTCACCAATGCACATATCATTGAAAACAACACCTTTATTGAAGTGCAATTAAATGGTGACTCTAAACGTTATAAGGCATCCGTTGTTGCCGTTTCTCATGAAACCGATTTAGCGATTCTTACGCTTGATGACCAAAGCTTTTTTGAGAATACAAAAGAGATCAAGTTGGGTAATTTACCTGATGTCCATCATGAAGTCGTTGTTTATGGTTACCCCACGGGGGGTGATGCCTTGAGTATTACTGAAGGTGTTATTTCACGTATCGAATACCAAACCTATGTTCATAGTGAATTAGGTTTTTTAGCCATTCAAGTTGATGCCGCGATTAATTATGGAAATAGTGGTGGCCCTGCAATTGTTGATGACAAAGTCGTGGGTGTTGTTATGCAGGCATCAACAGAAGAAAATGACATGGGTTATCTCATCCCTGTTAGCTTACTGAAACGTTTTCTTACTGCGTCCGCCGAAACCGATTACCTTACCTCTGCGATTAGTGATGGCAAACATGATAATGTGCCTGATTTTCCGATTCAGTATCAAAGCCTAGAAAGTCCTGTATTACGTGAGGGTTATTATAAGTTACCCAGTGACAAATCAGGTATTTTAGTGACCCAAGTTTGTGCGAATACACAGGCAGAAGGCTTATTACAAGAAGGTGATGTGATTACTAAAATTAGTGGTGAGAACGTAGAAAATAACGGTAAAATTTTTAAATCAGGTAATCTGCGCTTTAACTTTTTGCATTACATTGATATGCACCAACTGGGTGAAACACTTGTGATTGATATTGTCAGAAAGGGTGAGTCAAAACAGATTGATTTTCCGCTGCATGATGTTATTGAACTAAACTATGTTTTTGATCAAGACCCGCGTTATCTCATTTATGGTGGTTATGTATTTGTCGCAACTAAAATAACCGAAGGATGTTTGTCTGCTGAGGAATACAAAAAATCAACAGACAACGACAAAAAAGATCAGGTTAGGATTACCAAGGTATTACCTTCATTTAGCAGTACAGGGACACATGATGTTGCTCCCATGACGATTGATAAGGTGAATGGTCAATCATTTAATTCGTTTGAAAACTTTTATTGTTTACTTTCAACAGCAACAACACCCCTTATATTATTGCAGGATGAGGCGGGTTTTAATTTGGCGATTAATCGTAAAGTCGCTGTTAATGAACACAAAACTATTCTTGAGAGATACCGTATTCATAAGTCACAATCAATGGAAGTGGATCAATGGGAAAAGGCGGGAAGTTGTTCTAAGAGCACTTTATAGAGCCGATGAATTACTAACAATATTGGGCATGGTTCAAAAAACTATTATTTTAGGTAACATCTATGTAGGGTGCATTTTATGCACCAATACTGCAATCATTTGGTGCGTACAACGCACCCTACAAATACAACGTTACAAAGTGTTACCTTGTTTTGAACCATGCCCAATATTGCCAATAATATTGCCAATAATATTAGCAATATTGTTAGTAATAATAAAAAACTTGAACATCAAGTATAAACAAATGAACATTTCGTAGGCATAATAATCAGAGTAATGATTTTTATGGCTTAATTGGGGGCAGTTTATGCGTTTGTGGATTCTTCTTTTTATTGTATCGTTTATGACGGCGTGTTCACATACACGCTCTGGTGGTCAATCTGCCAGTACACCTTCTCAGTCCCAGCGCCAAAGTCTGAGCGCTGATGTTTTTATTCAAGCAGGCCACGAAGGACGTTCTAAAGGCAAGCTTGGAGCGCGTTCGATTTATGGACGAGAAATTGACTGGACACCTGTTGTTGCTGATGCTGCAACACACTATTTACGCCGTGCGGGTATCTCGGTAATTCGTGCTAATGCTGATTGGAAACCAAAAACACGGACACAATTAGCCCTGTTTCTTCATTTTGATGGGATTGCGGGTGATCCTTGTCGCACAGGCGCTTCTATTGGTTATGATGATCCATCAGATCGCCCCGCAGCTCAGGCCTGGAAACGACTTTACTCGCAGTATTTTCATTATCGTTGGCGAAAAGACAACTTTACCAAAAACCTAAGTCAGTACTATATGTTCAAAAGAACACATACTCGTGATGCAGAGTTGGTCTTGGAGTTAGGAGCAATTGGCTGTCCTGAACAAGCTTTATGGTTAAAACCACGCTTGCAAAAGATTGGACAGCTTGTCGCGTATTTTGCGGCAAATCGTTTGGGATATTATAACCGTGTGCCTAAACCGCAGATGTAAGTTTTCATTGTCGTATTTCAGTGGTTGAAGATAAGGACAAGAAGGTTTGGTTAATGATGTTGAATCTTGATAGGTTAATTAATAGTGAGTTGGTATCCTCTCTAAATTTCAGGGTAAACAGCTCAAAAAATATTTATAACTAATTG
>CAYNGN010000216.1:0-5278 GCA_964396615.1 uncultured Thiothrix sp.
AAGGCTACTGATACTCGTTAACCCTAAACTATCAAACTACTTTACCCCCAGCATTTACCCACTCTGGAAAGCCAACCGTTAATGCATGTGCGTTAGTATAACCAATCTTTTTTAAGCTCTCAGTTGCCATAATAGCGCGATTTGTTGTACGACAATACACCACATAAAGCGCATTTTTGTCTTTAGCAACAGGATGTGAGCCAATAAAGAACTCCAAAATCCCACGTGGAATATTGATTGCATTAGGAATAAAACCTGTTGCAAATTCAGCGGGTTCGCGTACATCAATTACAGTTGCTCCTTGATGAATCATTTCCTCTGCTTCTGCTGAACTAATAGTAGAAATATTTTTCCGAGCTTGAGCCACAAGTTCCATAGGTGTTACTGACATATCTAGACCCCTTTACTTTAAATATAATTGTTAATATAAGTATATTATTATACTCAATTAATCTAATATAACAAATAAAATAAACTAATTAACATATCATACTGATAAATAATATATTTTAAGTTGATCACTCATTTTCATCCCTTATTTTTTCTCAGGCTGAGGACGAGTAAAGGTCCATTGTTTATCATCTGAAAGCGACTCGACATACTGATATCCTGCTATCTCAACCTGCTTCAATTGCTCAGAAGACTCAATACGATGACGCAAAATGAAATCAGTCATCATGCCTCGTGCTCGTTTAGCAAAGACAGCAATAACCCGAGCCTTGCCATTTTTAACCTCTTTAAAGTTAAGTGTTAACACTCTTCCCTCTAACAATTTAGGCTTCACCACTTTAAAATATTCATTAGACGCTAAGTTAATGAGTGTTTTTTCCTGTTGCTTCGCTAATGCTTCATTCAAACTTTGTGTGATTCTATCCCCCCAAAAGGTATAGAGATTAGCTCCTCGCGGATTATCCAATTTCGTTTTCATTTCCAAACGATAGGGTTGAATAAGATCAAGCGGACGTAAAACGCCATACAATCCTGATAGTATGCGCAAATGCTCTTGTGCATAGGATAAATCATCCGCAGTATACTGCACCACTGAAAGCCCTCGATAAACATCCCCCTTAAAAGCAAAAAGCGCTTGCTTAGCATTCTCTAACGTAAAGGGCGCATGAAAAGTCTTAAAACGCTCCACATTCAATCGCGCGATATTATCACTAACACGCATTAATGCTTGTAGCTCATCGCACTGCATTTTACGTGCTTCTTTAACAAGCATTAAAGATTCTTGCAAATGCATAGGCATTGTAAATGTATCAATGGGTGCAGGTTCGGTAAAATCTTGTCCTTTAGAAGGGGAAAGAGCAATCAGCATCAGGAATCTCAACTTAGTATGTGAGTTAACTTAGGAACAAGAACTAAATAACGATCCTCATAAGACTCTAAAACACTAGGTTATTTAGTTTTTACTTCTTTGAAAGTGAATTCACAAGAGGTATTTATATTTTGGTATTTTCAAGACAATATATACTACTATTTATCAATCAAGAAATCCCCTCTGCAATAAATACAACAACACTCTTTGCGCACCATCACTAGGATAAATATCTGTTGTATCAATGACTAACTCTGGATTCTCAGGAATTTCATAGGGATCACTAATACCTGTAAACTCAGGAATAATCCCCTTACGCGCTTTAGCGTACAAGCCCTTTCTATCACGTGCTTCACACTCTTCAAGGGGAGTTGCAACATGAATCTCAATAAAAGCCCCTTCTTGCTCGATTAATGACCTAACCGCTCGACGACCCTGTGCATAAGGCGCAATCGGTGCACAAATAGCAATACCACCATTTTTTGAAATTTCACTAGAAACAAAACCAATACGACGAATATTCAAATCACGATGTGGCTTGGAAAACCCCAACTCTGAGGAAAGATTCAGCCGAACAACATCACCATCAAGTAGAGTCACGGGACGATGACCATATTCAACTAATTTTGCATAAACAATCTTCGCTAACGTAGATTTACCTGACCCAGAAAGTCCCGTAAAAAACACAGTAAACCCTTGTTGCGATCGTGGTTTATACAACGTCTTCAGCTCATTAATCACGGTTGGAAAACTAAACCAATCAGGAATAGGTGCATCCTCATGTAGCTTGTGTCTGAAATCGGCTTCTGTAAGTACCAAACCCTCTTCGTTATCTTGTTTTATTAAGCATTTAGGTTGGTATTTTCCTCTAGAGGCTTGATATTGATGCTCCTCAACCGCAATCATCGTAACAGCCAATTGATCTTGATAATGAGTTACCAATTCTTGTGCATCATATTGCCCATAATAAACACCTTCTTGTCCCACCACAGGTGAAGAATGATGTGGTCCTACTAAAAAATGTGAACAACCATAATTTTGATGCACAATTGCATGTAGCAGGGTTTCGCGTGGCCCCGCCATACGCATTGAATGTGGCATCAGCGATAACATAGCAATATTCAACGGAAATTTATTGAGTATACTTTCATAACACCGCACACGATGAAAGTAATGTGTATCTCCAGGCTTTGTACTACCAACGGTAGGATGAATCAATAACTGCGTTTGATAGTGTTTCGCAGCATCAAGCAACACATCTCGATGCAATTGGTGTATTGGCTTACTCGTTTGATAACCCAACACTTTATGCCAGCTATTTGCTGCAAAAAGTGTACGTAATTCTTCTGGTGTATGACGAAACTTCGCAAAAACATAATGCTCTGGTAATTGCACTACTTGAAGAGCGCCAGAAATATAAACATCTTGCGTTTTCTCTAATAAATACGCCACCCCTGAATGACCCAGTGAATTCGTCCCATAAACGTGTTTTGCCTCTCGTTGTTTATCAGGTCGCCACATTTCGGTCACTGTCATCACCGCCAACATAAACCCTTCATTATCACGTAACGCTAAAGGCTCACCAAGGCTAATGGCATCTGCAATTTCTGCAGTAATATCAAATACAATAGGAATCGGCCATATATTCCCCTCTGGCAATACACATTGCTGAACAACCGATTCATAAGTTGCTTCATTCATAAAATGCGTAAGTGGCGAATAAGCGCCATTAGCCAGCATTTCAAGGTCGCAGAGTTGACGATTGGTTAAGGTTATTGAAAAATAGTCCTCTGCATCCACTTTCAATTGTTCTGTTGCTTCAGATCGCATCACGAGATGTTGCAGTGTGCCGCCAAAGGGTTTTGGTAAGATGCTCATAAAATGATAATTACTTTTTATTGGTTATAATTGATAAATCGTCTGAAAACGATCAATAAATAAGGATAGTTGATCTGTGGGTAATTGATTAATACCTGCCGCCCCTTCACGCCCCCCTCCAGTAGCAAACTGTTGACACAATGTACCAGCACCATGCAAATCAGTTTTTGGCGCACGTACACTGACCACATAACCGTCTTTAGGATGATGACTAATAATGCTGTGTGCTCTGTTAGGGAATTCATTGGCTAAGGCATTACCAAAAACGCCGCTAACCCTTCGTGCCCAAGCCGCATCAGGTAAGCGATATACCGCAACAGCATCAGTGCTGTATTCAGGGGTTAATGCTGTCGTTTGTGCCAAATCAGCTTCATAGGCAGCATAAAGTGAATGATAAATCGAATCAGTATCTGTTACACAATCAAGCGGATCAATATAAGAAAGAAGTTTTTTATATAACGTTGCAGGATGATAATGCAAATCATCAATGGATGCACCATAACCATTATAGTTTATCGCAACCCCTAACCTGCATAACTTCTCACGCTCTTTCTCACTCAATCTGGCATTGTCTGCTAACGCCTTTGCGCTTGCTTGCATATTATCGCCATAGGCTCCAGTAATTGCCCAATTAACAAACTGTCCTTGCAAATAACCATTGGTTAATAAACTGGTACAAGTCACTGGTGACGTATCAATGATAACGTGTAGGTTTTTGTGTTGCGGGATCTCACCTGATAAGTGATGATCAATATAGAGAACCGAAGCTCCTTGTGCCAAAACAGCTTGTAAAGCCTCACTATTTTTAGCCATCGACACATCAAGCACCGTCAACTGATCACCTTTACTTGGATCAATGTTTGCTAGTAAGTTTATATCACGCTTAACACCCGTCACCAACGTTGATACTCTGGGTTTGGTCAACCGTAGTTGTAATAAAGCACAAATGCCATCGGCATCACCATTAAAAATATCATAGCTATGCATGGTTTAGTTTGTTCGACCTCGTTTTATAAAGCATGACTCAATTACTGGGGGAAAATAATACAATAGCATAATACATAAGCAACGCTGCACTAAAAACACTTCCTTCCCCTCTTCTTGCCATTAAATCATGCTCTTGTTATGATTCTTGTGCTTAATTTAGTACGATCGTAGAATGCATAAGTGAGCCAGCATGACAAGCGAGGAGGGATAGTGAAAATTTCGTTAAAGCCTCAACAGAACTCTGGATAATCATCCCTCAAAACGATACCATTAAGACCAAAAATTATGAGTAAAAAACCAACTTACACGACATGCTCTAGCCAAATAGAGGCTGAACAGGCAAGCGCATCTTACTTAAATACACTCTACCCAGACGCTTTATTAGAACCCAATCGGGGTCTCAATATACGCGAGTTTTGGCATGTTATTCTACGTAATCGAAAAATACTCGGATTAATCACCCTACTTGCGCTGTTTACCGCACTCACTATCTCACTATTAATGAAGCCCGTTTATAGAGCCAGCACAACGATACAAATCGAAAGACCATCCACTGCTGTGGTTGATGTTGTACTTGATCCCAGCACTCGACGCAATGAAAAAGACTTCTGGCAAACACAAATACAACTCCTACAAAGTCGAACACTGGCAAGCAATGTTATTACCAAATTAGGTCTAAAAGCGCTCTTTACTTCCCCGCCTAAATTTCTTGCCGCATTACGTTCAGATCCTCCAACGGCTGAAACGAATTTTCTTAAAGGCTTAAACATAGAGCCACTGAACAATTCACAATTGATTATGATTCATTATGAATTAGGTGATAAAGAACTTGCAGCACGTATTGTTAACAGCATCGCAGAAACCTATATTCAAAGCGGTTTAGAACGACAACTTAATACTGCCACATCAACCCAAACTTTCTTAGAAAAACAAAAAGAGCTCATAAAACAACGGCTAACTCAATCAGAAGCCGCACTAAACAAATACGCCCATGAACATAAAATCGTCGAGCTTGATGATAGTTTCACCACGAAGACCCATCATCTTTTGTGCTGTCATTCTCGTATTCCAGTTGCTTGTCAACAAGGTAGAGAT
>CAYNGN010000217.1:0-5267 GCA_964396615.1 uncultured Thiothrix sp.
TTCTCCTGACCGTATATTAGGTGCTGTAGCAACACCACCTGTCACCCGATATAAATTCAGCTCTGGATCACCATCAATGATATTGGTTTTATAACCTGATAAAGCAAATGCTCCCGCTAAATGCACTGCGATTGTTGTTTTACCCACCCCACCTTTTGCAGTAAACACAGAAATGTAATGTGATTTTTCGACTGTCGATTTTTTCGTTACCTTAGACGTTGTTGTTATCCCTTTTTGTGGATAATCCCAGACAATTTTTCGTTGGCTTGCATCAAAATGCCCCAAATAAAAATTTTTAAGCTTTTCTGCTTCAATAGACGCTAAGGCATTACGACTAAAGCCTTTTGCAGAGATTAAAACACCTTTTTTAATCTTACTGTCATCCATAAATTCTCTAAATTTATGTACAACACTGATTGAAAGAGAACGTTTATAGTTTTTGACTTGAACAACCAAAAGATGTTTCTCTTTTTTAACGATAAAGTCATATCCTGGTTCATTATCTTTCTTATTAGGGATAACATCAAATCCCATGTTTTTAAAAGACATTTGTACAATTTTTTCAAAATCAAAGGCATTTTCAATATAAGTAGTTGTAGACATGTTTTTATTTTTATTGTTAATTAGAGAGCTGAAAATATAACAGGCTTGTAGAATAAATGGTTAAAAACAGGGATAAACGTCAACCTTAGTTTCAGGAAAATACGATGAATGATTGCTGCTCCTACTACCAAAAAAACGCCCAACACTACTTCAACGAAACCCACATATTAGATCTTTCTAAAAACCGCAATACGTTCTTATCATATTTACCTTCCCATGCTCATATCCTAGACCTTGGTTGTGGCTCAGGACGGGATAGTTTATATTTCAAACAACAGGGTTATCGCGTTACCGCACTGGATGGCGCGAAGAAACTGGCAAAACTCGCCTCCGTTCTTATTCAACAACAGGTTATTGTTACTCACTATCAATCAATACGTTATCATCAACAATTCGAGGCTGTTTGGGCATGTGCCAGTTTGTTACATTGTACAAAGCACGAAATTTCCACCGTTATCCCGCGTATTATTACTGCATTAAAACCACAGGGCGTTTGTTATATGTCATTCAAGTATGGAACGGATGAAACCATTGATTCAAAGGGGCGTTTCTTTACTAACTACACACCCACGACACTGCAACAATTAATCCATGAATTTGCACCACTCACAACATTGTCTATTTGGACAGAATCCCAGCCCTTACGCGGTAAACAACAATGGGTCAATGCGCTCGTACAAAAGGGAAATAATTAATGCCAACACACTCCACGCAACACCTTGTTACCGGCGATACTGATCCTTTTTTGCCGCATTTACTACAGGCGATTAACCAAGCAACACAGATTGATATAACCGTTTCATTTATTCGTGCTACAGGGTTTCGTTTACTGGAAGTCGCTTTACAAGAAGCATTGACGCATCAAGTAGAAATCCGCATTTTGACAGGTGATTATCTTAATATCACTGATGTACCTGCATTGCGCGGTTTAATGCTACTCAAAGAGCGCGGCGCAAAGATACGCATTTTTGAAAGCAAAGGCAGAAGCTTTCATATGAAAGCCTATATCTTTATTCAGCGTGAGCAAGTGGGTTGTGCTTTTATTGGCTCAAGTAATATCTCCAATGCCGCATTACAACACGGTCATGAGTGGAATTTAAAAATTGAGCAACAGGAAAATCCACAACGCTTTGCTGAAATCCGTCAAAAATTTGACGCGATATTCAACCATCCACAAAGCAATGCTTTAACTCATCAATGGATTGATGCGTATCAACAAAAAATAAAAGATCAACCCATTCCCATTTATGCCAAAATCGGCGCGAATGAAATCATTACCCCAATCAGCCCAAATGCCTTTCAGCAAGAAGCGTTAAATGCACTAAAACACTGTCGTCAGCAAGGCTATCAACGGGGTTTAGTCGTCATGGCAACGGGGATTGGGAAAACATGGTTAGCGGCCTTTGATACGGAACAAATCAATGCCAAAAAGATATTGTTTGTTGCCCATCGTGAAGAAATATTAGACCAAGCAGAAGCCACTTTCGTCCGCATTAACCCCTTACTTACCACAGGACGTTATACAGGCAAGGAAAAAAATAATGCCATGCAAAGCGCCATTGTCTTCGCCTCAATTCAAACCATAGGACGTAACAACCATTTAACCCGCTTCGCTAACGATCATTTTGATTATCTAATTGTTGATGAATTCCATCATGCTGCTGCGCGAAGCTATCAACGCTTATTAAACTATTTTCAACCTGCCTTTTTATTGGGACTCACAGCAACACCAGAGCGCACTGATCAAGCCGATATTCTTAGTCTTTGTGATAATAATCTCGTTTACCGACGTGATTTATTTGCAGGTATTGAAGCCAAGTTACTCTGTCCTTTCCATTATCGTGGAATCGCTGATAAACATGTTGATTATCAAGAAATCACATGGCGTAATGGTAAGTTTGACCCTCATCAATTGCTCAATAAACTTGCCACTCATGCCCGTGCGAAACAAGCCTTACAAGAATGGCAAGCGCATAAACAGCAATGCACTCTTGCCTTTTGCATTTCACAAAAACAGGCTGATTTTATGGCAGCATTCTTTGTTAAACAAGGCTATAAAGCCGCCTCTGTCCATAGCCAATCAGCGATACGACGCAATGATGCCTTAGCGCAATTGGCACAAGGAACCTTGGAAATTATTTTTTCGGTTGACCTTTTTAATGAAGGCGTTGATTTGCCCAGCATAGACACGATTATGATGTTACGCCCAACGGAATCAACGATTATTTTCTTACAGCAATTGGGGCGCGGTTTGCGTACGCATGAGACAAAAGAAAAACTGGTGGTATTGGACTTTATTGGCAATCATATTAGCTTTTTTCGTAAGCCAGAGGCATTATTTAAGTGCGGCACAAGTAAACAAGAGCGTCAGGATTTCATCAGGCAATTAAAAGACAATACGTTAGCCTTGCCTCAAGGTTGCTATGTTAATTACGATCTACAAAGTATTGATTTCATGTCTAAACTGCTAAAGAGCAAGGTCAATAGCCATGTCGCTCTTTACCACTCACTGAAAGAATCAAAAGGCAGACGACCCACTTTAGCCGCGTTCTATCAAGCCAAAGGAAATCCGCAAGCCCTCAGAAAAGAACATCAACACTGGCTCGGTTTTGTCGCAGATGAAAACGATCTTAGTGCTAATGAACAAGCCTGCCTTGATCAACATGCGTCCTTTTTGCAAACCATTGAGGTGACGGCTTTAGCGAAATCATGGAAACTCATCCTACTAGAAGCGATGATCGAATTAGACGGCTTTAATCAGTCACCGACAACAGAAGCACTCGCTGCACAAAGTTATAAGGTATTACAGCGTCATTCGCCCTTGCTTGATGATTTACCACATGCGATGCAACATCATTATAGCCCAACAAAATGGCATACATATTGGTTGAAGAACCCGATTAATGCATGGATAGGCGGCAATACCAAAAAACAGGCTTTCTTTAAAGTGGAAAACCAGCAGTTTATGTTTAAAGGCGATATTGATGTAAAGCAACAAGATAGTTTTTATCTCCTCTTGCAAGAACTCATTGATTACAAGCTATTACAATACGAAAGTAGACCGAAAAAAGTAGCCAAAGACAAGCCCATAAAACAACAGCCAACCCTCACAATCACCACTATTCCTTATTTTGAAAACCTAAAAATTGCCTGTGGTCATTTTAAGCAGAGCTACCAAGAAGATGACATGATTGAACAAAGAGGCTTGCCTATGGGTTACGGTAAACTTGACCCGAATAAGCATTTTATTGCAAGAGCCAGCGGCAATTCCATGAATGGCGGCAGACTGCCTATTGTTGATGGCGATTATTTACTATTGGAAATCATCGGCTCAAACCAAGCAGGGAGTATTAGCAATCAGATTTTAGCCATTGAAAGAGACGATGTGATGGGTGATGGTCAATATTTGCTACGCTATGTGAAAAAACAAGCCATCGGGCAGTATGCGCTTATTGCAAATAATCCTGATTATGAGCTAATAATGGCTGATGAGAATATGCGTACTTTTGCGCGGTTTAAAGGGGTGATTGATGCAGAGGATTTGGTTTAGAGAGTGGATGAAATAATAAACAAAATAAAGGCTGAATGATTACCCAGATCATTCAGCCCAACGTGTATCCTACATCCCCATTTAGTCTTTTTTGCCTCTTATTCCTTCAACCCTTATTTTTCTTTCTTCTCGCTACCCCCGTATGAGAGAAGAAGTCTTTCTTTGTTATTTAGCCCTGTGTTTTGATGCGTTAAGTTTCTCATTATAACGAGGACAACATAAGTAATTTACGGTTAATCAAGGATGTTAATTTTGCCTAAAATAATAGCGATTAATAAGGTACAATCACAATCAGAAAATAATTATCTTCTTGATAATAATTGAAATAATTTTATTTTATCAGTATTTAATAGTTATTTATAGGCTAAGGAAAACATCAAAAAAATGGAAGTTTGTGACCAACAATTATGGTGTGTTATACATCAGTTTTTACGTGATTATATTGATATGCCTGCCGAATTATTAAGTGCAGAGATGATTAATAAAATGAAAATAAGCCTCAAGTTTTTCTTACCCCCTATTGTTATAGGTGGGATAGGAGGAATAGGAAGCACCATTGTTTATACAAAATATTTTTGCATTCAAAACACAGATGGAAATTATAATGAAGGAATAGAAGAAGGGAAAGAACAGGCATTTAATGATATGCAATCTTGTATAAATACTCTCAAAAATAAGGAAGCATAAACATCATGAGTGTTCTTCTAAAAATGAAGATGACAATTAAAGTTGTTTTTACGCTATCATTCCTAGCAGCTACTCCTTACCTGTTATTCTTTGTATCAGGCGCATTCTGCGACTGCACCAATGTAACAAGCCCCAATTCCATTATCCTCCCTAATACACCAAACACCCGCCCAGAATGTCGTGCATGGTATACGATTCATCAAGAGGAAACGCAGTGGGATGTTGTAGAAAAATATGCGACAAACAATGCAGATAAACAAGAATGGCTTAAATCTATGCGTTATATGTCACATAAATCACCTGAGGATCAACATTTAAGACCTGATGAAACGGTTTGTGTGAGATGGTAATTGATCCTGTGATTTTATTGTCCCTGATGAAAGCATGCTGGAAGTTGCACAATGGCTTGTTGAACATACGCCGTTTG
>CAYNGN010000218.1:0-1423 GCA_964396615.1 uncultured Thiothrix sp.
AACCAAATGAGGCTTTGCCCATGCATGCCCAATTAGCATCGGTGGCATGCATTAAGTAATCATACTTAGCAATCATCCTTTTACCATCAGGCTTGCCTGCTTGAGTACACATAGCCTTACTGTCTTTTTCTTCAATCGTTAACTGTATTTTAGATTTAACACCGCAGTCCGTACGATACATCTGAATAAGTTTATAACCACGACCATTGCTATTAGCAACCCAATTGTAGCTCTCATCGTCGCCACCACTAAGACCCGCAAGTTGCTTTGTTAATATTGCGTTTTTATTCCATGCATCACAGGCTTTTTGTGCCCAAGCCGCATCCATATAAACATCTGCCAATGTCGTTGATGTAGCTGCCAATAGAACAACGAGTAAGCTTATTTTTTTCAACATAGTAAATACCTCTGTTATTTTTTTGAGATAGGTTATGACGTTATTTGCAAAATCCCCATACAATAAAGGAACTTCTCATCAAATCCAAATGCATCTCGCATCGTACAGACTTAACCAGAAATTCCTTATTCTATAAATGACTAACGGATAAAATATCGCCCTAGAGCCCGCGTTATCAATGCGTTGTTAGACTCTTGTCATTGTCTTTCGTTCACTACTTTAGAATTTGCGTGTGTATGAAACACCGAGTGAATTTTGGCTCATTTCTATATCAGCCTGCCCTATTGATGTTTGTGATCCAGCAGAACCATCCCCTTTAATTTCATTCTCAAACGCATGCATATATTGAACAGTGACACCAGAATTTTTAGCAAGTTTCCAATCCAAACCTAAAGTTAAATGCGTTTCTACAGTCGCAGGGGCAAGTACATTAAATGCGGTTTGATCACTACTTATTGGCGATTTGCCATGATTAAAACCCGCTAATAATGCCATTTTTTCATTCATTTGATGCTTCATACCAATTTTTAAAATATTTTGGTCTCCCCAACCAAATCCCGCACCATTATCTGTGCCTAACCCAGCATCAGCAACAGCAACTGTACCACCAGAAGGAACAAGCGTTGCTGTATTATTAGCATTAGAAATCGACTTAACATCTGTATAATTAATCCGAGTAACATCTACAGCAAACGTTGTTTTAGGGGTTGCTTGTATAGAAACACCCGCCGTTATCATACTTGGAATACTAAGATCGCCTTGTTCAGCAAATAGCCCTTTATACTTATCAAGTTTACTCATAGAAGTCTTACTTCTGTAAGAAAAACCTGCATTAACTGCTGATGATAGCTTACCCTGCCAACCAATAGTCGCACCAATACCTGTTGAACTATCATAACCATTATCAGACAAGCTATTTGTAGTATTAGTATCAGCACTCGTCACACCAGCAAAATCACCAAGTCCTGTCGCTTTAAAACGCTGATAAACCATATTTAAAGAAATACCAACCGATGAATTTTCGCC
>CAYNGN010000218.1:1439-5244 GCA_964396615.1 uncultured Thiothrix sp.
CAATAAACAACTGAGAAAGATCAATACCTGACTTAATATTTTGAGCCGTAGGATCAGGGGTTAGCGTTGAAAAAATAGCACTCTTATAGTCCGAATTCATTCCCCCATTACCATAAACCGCAATCCCAGCAGCAAACTTGTCACTCAGCTTTTTTTGATAAGCAAATTCAGGAACAGCAAAAACAACAGTATCATTTCCATCTTGTGCTGTAGATACCCCCCCAGTGGTTGTTGTCGCTCCTCTATCAGGAACAAAAGCCTCTACCCCAGCCGTCCAATTATCATCACCAAACGAAAGCGCAGCAGGATTAGTCGCCATATTCATGGCATTATCACTTCCTGCAACAGCCGCTCCCCCCATCGCTTTCTGCAATGCGCCATAACCATGAGAAACCATGCCATTCGTTGCATAAGCGCGTGGTAAAAACACCGCCATCAATACTGATGAAGTCAGTAATGTCCGTGTAAAAATATGTTTCATATCACCTCTCAGTTGGGATAAAGCCCCACTTATCGTTAAAATGCATCCTCTTGTTGTAATATTCTCACTAACTCACAGTGTTGTCAATACGCAACACTTCTTTATAACCTGTTAATAACAAAGGAATTAAATATAATAATATTGTAATATTGTAATGTTTTAATATTTAATAAAATCCCTCCCCAGACAAAAAATAGATAGGTATAATTCCTTCATGCAATTTACCCTAACTCATACCGATCAATCTAGCCGTCGTGGTCAGCTTTCTTTTGCGCGTGGCACAATCCAAACCCCTGCTTTTATGCCTGCAGGCACTTATGGCACCGTCAAAAGCATGACCCCTGAAGCACTGACTGAAATGGGGGCAGAGATTATTCTTGGCAATACCTTTCACTTAATGCTGCGCCCAGGTACAAACGTGATTCGCCAGCATGGGGACCTGCATGACTTTATGCATTGGGATAAACCTATTTTGACTGATTCAGGGGGCTTTCAAGTCTTCTCCCTTGCTGAGATGCGCAAAATAACCGAAGAAGGTGTTGCTTTTCGTTCACCTGTAAATGGCGATAAGATTATGCTAACCCCCGAATATTCAATGCAAATACAACGCGAGCTTGGCGCTGATATTGTGATGATATTTGATGAATGCACCCCCTACCCTGCTACTTATACTGAAGCAGCAGATTCGATGCAATTATCATTACGTTGGGCGCAGCGTAGTAAATTAGCACATGAGGATAATCCAGTAGCGTTATTTGGTATTGTTCAAGGCGGCATGCATGAAGCACTCCGCACGGAATCGGCTCAAGGCTTGTTAGACATTGGTTTTGATGGCTACGCGATTGGTGGCTTATCTGTCGGAGAGCCAAAAGATGAAAGAGATAAAGTATTAGAAATAACCGCCCCTTTGCTGCCAAAAGATAAACCGCGTTATTTAATGGGTGTTGGTAAACCCGAAGACATTGTTGAATCCGTCAAACGGGGCATTGATATGTTTGACTGCGTTATTCCTACACGCAATGCCCGCAATGGTCATTTATTTACCCGTCATGGCGATGTAAGAATACGCAATAGTAAACACCAATTTGATACTAATCCCATTGATCATGAGTGTGGTTGTTATACTTGCCAAAACTACTCACGCTCCTATTTACGCCATCTCGATAAATGTGGTGAAATGCTGGGAGCACACTTAAATACGGTACATAACTTATACTACTATCAGGAACTCATGCGCGATATTCGTATGGCAATAGAGAACAATGCATTTGAAGCCTTTGTGCAGCAATTTTATACTGCACGCAAGCAATAGAGACAATCAAAAACTAACAAGCTACTAAGCAATGCTTTCACTTAACTGATTTAATTTATTTAAAATATCACGGTTTGTTTGCTCTCTAAACATTGAGTTAGCAATACGCACAGTCGGCATATGCAAACAATTATCCAATACTTTTGGACCGTGAATAAACAATAATTCAGGCTTTACATTAACGTGTGGCATTCCTCCTTGTGCCACACATAAACTTTCCCACTCGACCATCACTAAATAGCGCGCAGGAATGGTATAGCCTTCCCACACCTCAGCAGTTCGCTTTAACTTGCTTCCCGAACTATCTTTCATATCTTCCATAATAGATTCTACGGTTGCATGACCACTGCCTAAACTTGATATACCAACCTGTTTCAGAATCTGATAGCCCAGCATACCATTGGTTTCTTTTAACTTATCCATCGTCGCTATTTCACCTTCCTCAAACTCACTTTCCTTACCAGGACGCACAATATGCTCTGCCATTACAGTGACGGTCTGCCCAGAATCAATCGCATACCCCTTTGCTTCCCCTGCTTGACTCTTTGTCATCCATTGATTAAATGAAACTAAGCTGGGTAAATCACTATGCACAATACGATAAACAGGTTCTTCAGGCCCTTCTAGCAGTACATCACCACATTTAGCACAGGTATCCACCACCACATCTTCAAATGTTTCATGAAAATTTTCATGTGCTTCCCACGAATCCCAATAGGTAATTTGATCAATCCAAATATGCGATAGTTTATCTCCCATATCCGTTTCAGCCCCCCAACGCATCCCCATTGGACAACTCCCCACCTGTTTCATGAGGTCAAAGCCACTAAAGCCAGGGGTCAATGCTGTTGCCAGACACATTTTAGAACTTGCTTGCTTCATCATTGCCATTAAATTAGGGTCGTTTTTTACTAAAACACGATTAACAGCAACATATAGGGGTGATTTAGGTTCAGCATCAAATAACTTTTTGATATCTAAAGACATTTAGGAAATCCTCATTATTGATTGATCAGTAGGATGGGTAATCATAGAGGAATAGTACATAATTTTCTGTCTATTTCACGGGGAAGAAAAGAGTGAAAACAAAAATCTGGCAGAGAAATAAGAGAAAAAACAACTCAAAAATAACACTTTAACAAGAAATCACCTGTTATTTTTGAGCAAAAAATATTTATAATTATGAAGCGATACGCGGCGAAGCAGGAAACATATTCGCAATACGGCTAGACATACTATCTTGACGATGGGAAATTTCACGAATTTCAGGGTTATTGACAAAATCACTCAAAGAAATACCATCAAGGAACGTATACAATTGCGCGCTCAAATCTTGCCATAATTGATGTGTCAAACAGCGCTGCCCATCATGACAGTTTTCTTTCCCCTTACAACCTGTTGCATCAAGGCTTTCATCAACCGCCGTAATAATATTGGCGACACTAATTTGTGAAGCGGGCTTACCAAGACGATATCCACCACCAGGCCCACGAACACCTTCAACAAGACCATGTGTGCGTAAACGGGCAAATAACTGCTCAAGATACGACAAGGAAATCCCTTGACATTTTGATATATCTGCCAATGTAACAGGACCATCAATATCATGAATAGCTAAATCCATCATTGCTGTAACAGCATAGCGCCCTTTTGTTGATAATTTCATTTATATATCCTCCGCTACCCACTAAAGATGAACAGCTAAATTAGCTAATTAGGATTAGCTAATTTAGGATAACCTAGTAATCTAGTCAAGAATTATTTGCAATAAAAGCAAAAAATAAATACGACACTAAAACCAAGAAAATGGCTTTCTAGCACCATTAGCCTATTTTTTGCTAACGATTTGTTTTAAACGAAGCACTCAACAAACGAGCGGTAATATCCACCACTGGAATAATACGTTCATAAGAAATTCGTCGTGGTCCTACGACACCTAGAACACCAATAGAACCATTTTCAGCACGATAGGTTGAAGTCACCATGCTACAATCATCAAAAACCTGATAGCC
>CAYNGN010000219.1:0-4378 GCA_964396615.1 uncultured Thiothrix sp.
CATGCTTACGATGCGATTCAACTGTTTTAATACTCACATTCAGTTTTTCTGCCATCACTTTATTGGAATGTTTATTAACAACAAGTAACAACACCTCATGTTCACGTCGCGTCAAGTTTTTCAAACGCGCGATAATCGAATCATACTCAAGGCGTTTCTTATAATTTTTTATATCTATTTTTAAAGCGAGTTGAATAAGTTCTAATAACTCTTGATCATTAAAAGGTTTTTCTAAAAACTCCATCGCACCATGCTTCATTGCTTGCACTGCCATAGGCACATCACCATGCGCAGTGAGCATAATAATAGGCAAAGGGTAATGGTATTTATTTAGCTCTTGCTGTAATTGCAAACCACTCATCTCAGGCATACGAATATCAAGCAATAAACACCCCTGCTGATAAGGCGTATAGTTTTTTAAAAAAGCCTCTGCTGACGCATAGGTTTCCACCATCATTGAAACAGATTCAAGTAAGTACTTAAGTGAATCACGAAAAGCCTCATCATCATCAACAATAAAAACAGTTGTCATGTTCTAGCACCCACCGCGACTACCCTTATTAAAACATTACCATAACACGTGAACATGAGCCTGCTTTCACTTATTTTCTCTCTACAAATGATCACCATTAACTAACCGCTCAAGCAAAAACAGCAATATAATTATATTAATATAGACTAATACAGTCTATGATCTCCCCCCTATAACTGAATTTAATCTAAGGGGCACTACGCTATGACCACCGATGAAAGGAAGCAAAATGAACAAAATAATAAGGGTGGCGCTGAAACAACAGAGGCCTTACAAAACTTTGAAAATCGTTGGAAATATGCTGTATTTCCAGCCATGATTGCATTTGTATTATTAGCCAGTTTTGGCTTCTATCTCATTTATAACATGCTACAACGCATGGAGGATTTATCAAGAGATGTTAATCGAATGGTGGATGTATTAGAAAATTCAATGCCAATCATGACCCGAGATGTTCATTCGATGAACATTGCTATTTCTAACAGCCTACCTGCACTGGAACATGAGATAGCCGACATGTCAAAAGAAATGAAACACATGTCACACTCCACTGAATCTCTCTCAGCAACAACACGAAACATGGGACATAACTTATGGGAAGTTAATAAAAATATTTCCACGCCCCTATCTATTATGAATTCAGTTGTTCCATGGTCCCGTGTTAGCGCTCCACAGCCTGTTGCCTACCAATACTACCAACAGTCTCAACCAACACGACAACCCTATATTACCCAATAGGCGATCAGTCTCAGTTCTAACTGATAATACTCGGCTCAGGCTCCAGCGTTATCCCAAACTTTTCCTGAACAGAGTCAATAATTTGCTGCGCTAATAACCATAATTCATTCCCTGTTGCTGAACCATGATTGACTAATACAAGTGCATGTTTAGCATAAACCCCTGCATCACCTTGCTGATACCCTTTCCAATGACACTGATCAATCAACCAACCTGCTGATAGCTTATAACGTTGATCAAGCTGCTCATAAGCAGGCATAGCTTGAAAACGTACTCTTAACAAAAACCATGCTTGTTTTTCTACTAGCGGGTTTTTAAAAAAGCTCCCTGCATTACCCAACGTGGTAGGGTCAGGTAATTTGCTTTGGCGAGTACGTATGACAATCGCACTAATACGCGGTGCAGTTGGTGCTTCACTCCCTAGCTGTGCAGCAATACCCGCATAATGCATTTTCCACTGCGGCTTTTTCAACAAACGAAACGTAACCGAGACAATAAGATAGCGCCCTCGTGCAACCGATTTAAAATGACTATCACGATATGCAAATTCACAAGCAGCGTGATCAAAAACACGCATTTTTCCTGTTTGCAAATCAATCGCTTCTAATCGGGAAAAACAATCGGTTAATTCCACACCATACGCACCAATATTTTGTACAGGTGCTGCACCAACCGTACCAGGAATCAACGATAAGTTTTCTAAACCCGCATAACCTTGAGCGATTGACCACAAAACAAAACTATGCCAATTCTCCCCTGCTGCGCCACGTATATAAATAGCCTCAAGATCTTCAGTAACAACCTGTTTTCCTGTTAAGGCAATATGGACAATTAACCCTTCATAGTCTTTTGTAAAGAGTAAGTTACTCCCACCACCCACTAATAAATAAGGCAATAATGGATGTTGTTTTAACCATTGCACCAGTTCAGCTACATCGTCATAATGCTCAATAATCGTAAAATAACGTGCCTTTGCTGCCACACCAAATGAATTGTAAGATTGTAAAGATTGGTTTTCTGTAATATGCATTCTAGTGATTTAGGTAATGATTTCTCAGAGAGGTGAGTGTTTCTTGTTATTTTTTATGATGATCATTATCAAACTGCTTAATCAATGCTGAGGTATCACAGCGACTATAACCACGCACCTGTAACTCCTGATAATTAGCATCAACCAGCTCAGCCAATGGTAATGTTAACCCCATTTTTGCAGCTTCATTCAGACAAATATCTAAATCCTTACGCATCCAATCCATCGCAAAACCAAAATCAAACTCACCTGCCATCATCGTATGAGTGCGATTTGCCATTTGCCATGAACTTCCCGCCCCCTGTTGTAAAGCATCAAGAACAACATCTGATGAAATCCCTACTTTTTGTGCAAATGCTAATCCCTCAGCCAGCCCTTGCAATACACCCGCCACACAAAGTTGGTTAACCATTTTACAGTGCTGTCCAGCACCTGATTCACCAATATATTTAATAGCCGTGGCATAGTTTGCTAATAATGGCTTCGCTTTTTTAAGTGCTGACTCATCACCTCCCACCATAATCGTTAAGAGTCCTTGCTCTGCTCCTGCTTGCCCTCCTGAAACAGGCGCATCTAAGAAAGTATTTGATTTTTCTGCTGCTTGACTAGCCAGCTCTTGTGCAAGGGCTGCTGAGGTAGTGGTGTGATCAATTAACGTGATACCTTCTGGAATACTGGAAAAAATCCCCTGCTCTCCCTGATAGACCTCACGCACATCTTTATCATTGCCAACACAGGTAATAGCTATTTCACAAAACTGCACAGCCTCTGCAGGCGTTGCAGCTTTCCAACCTTTGTATTGTTCGTTCCATTTATCAGCAACGGATTGAGTACGATTGTAAACCACCATTTCATGACCCGTAGCTGCAAGATGCCCAGCCATTGGAAATCCCATAGTACCCAAGCCTAAAAATGCAATATTCATCCTGTATTCCTGTTGATCTCTATTCATAGAAAGGCAGATAACGGCATTCACAGATTAAAAGCAAATCATGTGCGTTATTTTTAATCAGAAGCATGTTTGAGCGCAGCGAGTTCCTGCTGATTTAACAAAAATTATCTAAACCTCTATAACGATGTTTTAGCAAAATTGTTTTTTACTTGCTTGCCCTCTACTTAGCACCTTTTTTCATTTTTTTCCCTGCGGCAGCACGTTTCTTTCTAACTTCTTTTGGGTCAGCGATTAATGGGCGATAAATTTCAATACGATCCATTTCTCGTACACTATCAGTCATTTTTTTCAATTTACCAAAAACACCCACTTTAACGCTGTTTATAGCAATATCAGGGTATTTTTCAAGCATACCCGACTGCAAAATAGCCTCTTTAATCGTACTTTCTTTGCCAACATTAAGTGCTAATAACGTCTGTTCTTGTGGTAATGCATAAACGACTTCAATAGTAATCGTACTTTTTTCCTTTGTCATACCCCGTGCAACTCTTTTGCACGAGCAACAAAGGAATCAACTAACGTATTAGCAACTTGGTTGAAAATAGAACCAATTGCCATACTCACCAAGCGGTTAGAAAACTCAAAATCCAATTCAAATGAGATCTTACAAGCTTGCCCTTTTAAATCTTCAAAACGCCAATAACCATGTAAATGCTTAAACGGCCCTTCTAGTAATTTCATCTCAATGACTGAATAAGGCTGAGTTTCATTTAAGGTAACAAATTTTTTATGAATCGCCCCTTTAGCAATTGTCACGGATGCTTCAACACTCGCATCAGTACGCTTAATTTCCTCTGATGCGCCACACCATGGCAAAAACGTCGAGTACTGCTCAACATCATCAACAATTTTAAACATTTGTCCCGTACTATAGGGAACCAATGCACTTCGACTAATCGACGGCATTCATCCTTTTCCTTTTATTAATTTTTCAATATTGCCATTATAACAAGAATCACATGATGAGAATAAGCAACCCTCACCATAAAGCCACAATTTTTGCTAAAGCAATCACAAAAACAATCAAAGTAGCGCTATAATATCCGCATGGCTAAACGAAAAAAGAAAAAAGGCCTTGGTGGCCTTACTATTGCATTAAATAAAATTGCACGCTTTAACTACTCCA
>CAYNGN010000219.1:4388-5227 GCA_964396615.1 uncultured Thiothrix sp.
GAGAGTACGCAAGAGGCAGGCATGGTACTGGAAGGCTGGGAAGTAAAAAGCTTACGTGAAGGTCGTGTACAACTAAAAGAAGGCTATGTTACCCTGAAAAAAGGTGAAGCATGGCTAGTTGGTTCACATTTTTCACCGTTACTTTCTGCCTCAACCCACATTAATCCTAACCCAACTCGTGCACGTAAATTACTTTTACATGACTATGAATTAGCACGTCTAAAAGCATCTGTTGAGCAAAAAGGTTATAGTATTTTACCCTTGCGCCTTTATTGGAATAAAAACCGCGTCAAACTTGAAATTGGGCTTGGTAAAGGTAAGCAAAACCATGATAAACGTGCTACAGAAAAAGAACGTGATTGGAACCGAGAAAAAACACGATTATTGAAAAGTTCGTAACAACGTTATGTCAATACCCACTTAGCAACCATTACCCCCTTTGAGTGCTTTTAATCTGTGAACACAATTATCTGACTCTCTATAGATGCAAACATGATTATCTAGACATTTGCAAATCCCCTAAAAACTGACAGCGAAAAACCGAAAAACACTCTACTATAGGCAAATATGGGCAAACTTTACAGTAGCGTTACGCTTTTAATTCTAGTCAATACCCTACTCTTTCTTGTAGGCATCTTGTGGGAACCTCGTACGCTTAGCACCCTTGATTTCTATTTTCCAGAAAATGCATCCTTTAACTTCTGGCAATACCTAAGCCATCTGTTTATTCATGATAATGCGCCCCATTTACTCTTCAATATGCTGGCTTTATGGCTTTTTGGCAGCAAATTAGAAAAGGTGTGGGGAAATAGTAAGTTTTTATTGTTCTATCTTATATC
>CAYNGN010000220.1:0-282 GCA_964396615.1 uncultured Thiothrix sp.
GTGTGGCAATTAATGTTTCTGCTGTTGGTGCTAATGCGAGTGGTAACTCAGCTCCTATTATTACTGATGATTCCGTGACAACAAATATCAACCAACCCGTCACTATTGATGTGTTGACTAATGATACTGACCCTGATGGTGATAACCTCAGTGTTACTGCAATTACTCAGCCATCTAATGGTAGTGCGACTATTTCTAGTGGGCAGGTTGTTTATACTCCAAATGATGATTTTACAGGTACGGATACACTGGATTACACGATTGATGATGGTAATAACAACC
>CAYNGN010000220.1:328-5212 GCA_964396615.1 uncultured Thiothrix sp.
TGGTACTGATAATGCTGGCAATACTGCACCTACTGCTCAAGATGATCAGCAGTCAGCAAGTGGTAACTCAATAACCATTGATGTGTTACGTAATGATATGGATGCTGATGGTGATACGCTCAGTATTACCACAGTAGGAAATCCAAGTCATGGAAGTACGAATATTGTTCATGGTTATGTTGTTTACACACCAGAAACACAATACACAGGCGATGACAGTTTTAGTTATACTATTACCGATGGGCAAAATATGAGTACCGCAACAGTGCGTATTACAGGAGCATCTGATGGTGCAACAGGTGTTGTGGGAGCAACAGAAAACCAAGCACCTGATGTGAATGACGATTATCTTGGTAATATGCCAGCTAATGCTGATATTTTAGTTTATCCACTGAATAATGATAGTGATGCTGATGGCGATACATTGAGTATTATTGGGCTTGGTAGTTCATCTTATGGTTCTGCTAGAGATAATGGTGATGGCACAGTGAGTTTTACCCCAGTACGTGATTATTGTGGGCCGATTACCTTTAGTTATACGGTGTCTGATGGGCATGGCAATATTGGCAGGGGTACAGTTCATATAACAACAGAGTGAAGACCAACTCCCTTTAGATTGAGATATATTGACAAAGCCACAGTATTTATACTGTGGCTTTGTGTTTGTAGGGTTGTCAACAGTTGTATTTAAGTAATAGGTAACGATAGTATATGAGGACTACTAACGCTTAAGATTTTATGTGTCCTTCCCTCGCACAAACCACAACGCGAAAAACGCACAAGGACATATAACAGTAGTTAAGCAGGCTTTTGAGTGATAAGCTTTTTGCTATAAATGTAGATGGATTTTATGGGTGCATCTTTTGGTTCCTTAGGCGTGATTTTATTGTGAAACTATAATGGAAAATTTAGAAAAAGAAAAACCAGTGAAGCGTAAGAAAAATAAGGTGTTGGGATGGTTTTTTGATGCCTTTGTCGTCATTGCTATATTTGTTGCTATCCAAATGTGGATGCAAAGAGATATGGCAGGTGGAGAGGCAATAGATTTTAAAGCAGTGACGACCTCTGGTGAAAGTATTGCATTAAGTGACTATAAAGGGAAGCCACTGTTATTACATTTTTGGGCAAGTTGGTGTCATTATTGTAATTTCGAACAAAGTAGTATTACTGATATTAGCAAGGATACACCTGTGCTAACAGTTGCCTTTCAGTCTGGTAGTGCCATAGAAGTTGCTGAGTTTATGAAAGAAAAAGGTATTTCATCTTGGGTTGCTATTGTTGATGAAGAAGGCGATATTTCAAAAAATTATGGTGTGTCGGCGGTTCCTGCTACTTTTATTATTGATGAAAATGGAAAAATACGGTTTAAAACAGCAGGTTTTACTAGTAAGTGGGGGTTGGAGCTTCGTTTATGGTTAGCGAGTTTGCTCTATTAGGTTTTTGATTAGGGTTTATTACTCTGCAACTATCGACGATAAAACTGAGCAAGCATATCTTTCTTGAGGGCTTTTGTTTTGCTGCCTAGTTGTAGATAAAACCCATGCGTTTCTATTGCTTTTAGCACCTCAGTTGCATTCGCTTGCATTAGTTTTTTATTGCTATCAAGATTGAATTCAAAAGAGAAACTAAGTTCTCCTAGTAGTGCAAGTAACTCATCAGGTAAGTTGTTGAAATTGTTTTTTTTGGTTAAAAAAAGGTAAGTATTGGGTTGTTTATTACATCGATAAACATAGAGTTGTTGCATGGTATAGTTATGTCGTATTTATTGAATGCTGAGTGTTTGCAGTCGTTTGATGTTGGACATTTTAATGGTTTGCATCTGTGATATGCCCTCACCTTCTTGTTGCTTATACTTCTCAATGGATATGGACTCTGCTGTTGCACCAGCAGATCGACCTTCAATAATACTATTATCTGCTAATGTAATGCGTAGGTCATTATTGGATAGCTCGCTGTATTTCTCCTTTGCAGTATCTACAAAGACAAGGTAGTGTAATGGTCTTGGTCGCAAACCAATTTCTTCAATATCATCTGAGGGACTAGCATTTTTAAGCTCTTCTTCTGCTTGTTTAGTCTGCTCAACTTGGGTCACTTGTTGTTTAGGGAAAAGGTTATTTTGTTTTAAGTAGCTATACCCACTGGCGTACCATGTAGAGAGAGCAACTCCTAAGCTAATGGCACTTATTATAAATGTACGCCCGATTTTATCCCAAATGGAGGGTAGAATAATTAAGTTTAAGCCTGGAACTAAGGAAATAAAACCTGTGATAGCATGGTGTTTGAACGAGGTGAGTATTATTTTTCCATAAAACACAATAAATAAGAGAGTGCTTAGTGCTGCAAGTATGGTAAGCGCTAATTTCATTAGAATGTCCTGTTATTGCTTTTATGGTGAGTCAATATATCTCAATACATTATTAACGGATTTACTCAGCCCTTAATGCATTCTGAAGATATAATTTTGTTATATTTTGATATATCAAAAGCTTAATTCCTCCTTAATATACTACATATTTTAGTATTTGTCGTGTAGTTCCTATCTTGAAAAGTATAATTTTTAACCAGTATAAAGAATTTATTATTTTCCCTTTACCTCATGTCAATATTATCTGTTGATGCTGTTTAGTTATGGATTTATTGTCAGCATAATGTTGTAGAATACAATGTGTCAGCTAATGCTTTAAAGCAAACTAAACTGCCTTTAAGATGGGTTAAGAATTATGCTTTTTCCTATAATTTCATGATTTTTTAAGAGTGAATAAATGAAAATAACAATTATCAGTGCTAGTCAGCGTCATAAATCAAACTCCCAAAGTATGAAGGTGGCACGCTATATGTCACTAGTGCTGATAGATAAGTACGTTGCTAAGGATAAAGATGTAGAAATTATTAGTTTGTCTGATAAGCCTTATCCGTTATGGGATGAAGGTATATGGGACGGGGAAAAAGAATGGAGTGATGTGTTAGCTCCTATAGTAGAAAAACTTTCTGCTAGTGACGCTTTTATTTTCATTGTTCCTGAATATCATGGTATGGCACCTGCTGCTTTAAAGAACTTTTTGTTAATGCATAATCGGCATCAAATTGGGCATAAGCCTGTGTTACTCATCGGCGTTTCGTCTTCTGATGGTGGAGCATATCCACTGGCAGAACTGCGTATGAATAGTGCTAAAAATAACCGACTTTGTTATATCCCAGAGCAGCTTGTTATTCGTCATGTTGAGTCAGTTTTGAATGATAAAACAAGTGAAAATAATGTTGATGCAGATGCCTATTTTAAAGATAGGATTCAATATGCACTGGGTATTCTTGAACAATATGCTATTGCTTTAAAAGGTATTCGTGAAAGTGGTGTAACCGCTACAGAGGCTTTTAATAATGGTATGTGAGTTAGGAAGTGTTATAAGTTGAGCTTTTAATCGAATGATGTATTTCATTTCCATGTATAGATATTCACTTATTATTTGTAATCCAATAAAATCCACTATACTCAAATATCTATTGGTTGAGAAATAATAAGTAACACACTCACCTCTTTTGAGAGATTATTTAGGTGAAAAACTATATTACTTTTTTTGCATTGATAGAGCCATACTAGTCATGTTAAATAGACCCGTTCATGTACATCAAAAAATATTAAATCGTATTGGTACACATGCTTACTTTAATGATGAGCATCATTCGGAACGTCGTAATGAAATGCGCTGGTTGACGGTTGAACGTACCAATATTTCTATTGAAAATCTTCCTGTATCTTTGTGTGGGATGACGATTGTTCAGTTGACTGACCTACATTTACATCCCTTTACACGTATTGAGCATATTGATCGTGCTGTTTATCTTGCTAACTCTTTAGAGCCTGATGTTATTGTGTTAACAGGGGATTATGTTTGGCATGATGCACAAGATATTTTGGATCTTGCGCCTAGCTTAGCCAGGCTTGACGCAAAGTATGGCGTTTTTTCAGTATTAGGTAATCATGAGTATAAAACGGATCCTGTTTTAATTGCAGAAACATTTGAGAGAATTGGTATCCCTGTGTTTAAGAATCAGGGTATTAATATTCAAGTAGGCAAAGAACTGCTTTATTTAGCAGGCATTGATGATGGCTGGTTAGGAACTCCTGATATTGTTAAAACAATGTCAGGGCATTTAGCTAAGTCGCCCGTTGTTTTGCTGGCGCATGAGCCTGATATGATTGATTGGTATGCACATGATACACGGATTAACTTGCAGTTATCTGGGCATACACATGGTGGACAGATACAAACTGCCTCTAATAAACCCCTTGTGCGTCCCTATTTAGGACGAAAGTATGTTCAAGGATTGCATCGTGTGAATAAGAGCTGGGTGTATACCAGTAGAGGGATTGGTACGACAGGCATACCGCTGCGTAAAAATTGTTCGCCTGAGGTGACACATATTACCCTTGTTGAGGCATAAAAAATCATTGACGATTGTCTTGTTTGACCATTAGTCGTTTTGGCACAATGCTTTTATGATTAGAGAGGATGCTTACCCCTAAAAAACGTTCACGATAATCATAAGTGCGAAGGTAGGTTGTTGTACTAGGGTCTGTTAGTCCTTCTTTTAGGTGTGAAAACAGAGGTTCTATTGCTACTGGTTGCCCATACAAATAAGCTATTGTGTCTTTTTCGTTGAGGGTAATGGCTTGAAAGTGACTTAATCCTGCGTCTGTGGGGAGTAACAACTGATCGATATTTTTGTTCTCTGTGGCATATTTTTCTAACGTGTCTAAACTTACCATTTTATGAGCATAAAATGGATCAACAGTCGTTCGTTTTAACATGGAAACATAAGCGCCACAACCTAATGCCTCACCAATATCTTCGACTAATGTCCGAATATAAGTGCCTTTGCTAC
>CAYNGN010000221.1:0-5200 GCA_964396615.1 uncultured Thiothrix sp.
GTCCTTTAAGTGGTGCTGAAGTAACCGTGGAAGAGGATGAAGAAACCCCAGGTTTTTATAAGGCACGCTTTTATTTAACGCCTCATTATAAACTTGAAGGCATGGAAATAGGGCTTTCTTTGGTGTCACGGCTTCCATCTGAACGAGAGTAATCGATAACTCATTATTACCTTGTTGGTGTCACGACGATACCAATAAGGCTTGGTGTTCTGTCTGCTTTACTGCATAATCTGCCTCCTTTCATCAATAATAAGTGCAGAAATCTATGTGGTTTAAAAATCTCTATCTCTTTAAATTTGAACAAGAATTTACGCAATCGGCTGATGAATTACATGAGGTGTTGAGCCGCAAGCTGTTTGCTCCTTGTGGTGCGACACAGCGTGAGAGTATGGGTTGGGTTGCGCCATTGGGTAAAAATGCTAATGCCTTAACCCATAGTGCTAATGGTTTTATTTTACTCAGTATGGCGCGTCAGGAACGTCTGTTGCCTGCCTCGGTGGTGCGTGAAGAAGTTGATGAGCGTGTGACTGAGATTGAGCATAAGGAAGATCGTAAAGTTACTGCAAAAGAGAAAAAAGAATTACGCGAAAATATTGAGCATGAGTTATTGCCACGTGCTTTTACGCGTACGCAGAAAATGGATGCATGGATTGATCCTAAAGGGGGTTGGCTCGTTATTGATTCTGCATCTGCGCCTCGTGCAGAGACCTTTACCAAGTTATTGCGTAAAACGTTAGGCACATTACCCGTTGCTTTGCCTGATACTGAGATGACACCAGCGACAGTGATGACGGCATGGTTAGAAGAAGATAATTTACCTGAGCCGTTTTTATTAGGTGCAGAATGTGAGTTAAAAACACCTGATGAAGCTAAAAGTAGTGCTGTCTTCAAAAATCACGAATTACTCTCTGATGAAGTACAAACAAACCTAAAAAAAGGCAAGTATGTTGCAAAGTTGGCATTAATCTGGAACGATAAAATAAGCTTTGTCGTGACTGAGGAGCTGCAAATTAAAAAGCTTAAGTTTCTTGATGTGATGAAAGACGAACTACAAGAGAGTGATGCTGAAACACATGAGGACCATATTGATATTGAATTTACCTTAATGACGGGTGAGGTCTCCGCCATGTTAGTTGATTTGTTGGATAGTTTGAATAGTTAAATGATAGACGCAAAAAAGCCCGCTGTGCTGCGGGCTAATAGACGCTAGTCGGGACTAACGATTTTAATAATTGGTGCCCAGGGCCGGAGTCGAACCGGCACAACATTTCTGTCGGGGGATTTTAAGTCCCCTGCGTCTACCAATTTCGCCACCTGGGCATGTCTCTAGGGTGGGCTTTACTTCCTTCAGCTAGAGGCTGAGCCCGGAGTCGAACCGAGGTCCACGGATTTGCAATCCGCTGCATAGCCATTCTGCCACTCAGCCTATCTGGGCGAGGATAATAGCACCCGTGTTCATTAATTTCGAATCTTTTTTTGCACTATTTGCGATTTTTTTTCATTGTTAGCGTTTAATCAGTGTTCCAACGCCCTTATCGGTCAATAATTCGAGTAATACGGCATGAGGAACACGACCATCAATAATACACGATGATGTGACTCCTGACTGTACGGCATTAAGTGCGCAGTTTATTTTCGGGATCATGCCGCCTTCAATCACTTTTGTTTCAATGAGCTTATCAATTGTCTGTTTATCCAGCCCTGTTAGTAGTTTTCCTTGCTGATCAAGTACGCCTGCTGTGTTAGTGAGTAGTATAAGCCGCTCTGCTTTAAGTACTGCTGCCATTGCGCCTGCAACAATATCCGCATTGATATTATAAGCTTGACCGTCTTCACCGACACCAATAGGCGCTATAACAGGAATAAAACGATCGTTATCCAGCATTTTGACAATACCTGCACGAATCAATGTAATTTCACCGACATAACCTAAATCAATGGTTTCCGCAGGGTTTGTTTTGGATTGCGGGCAGAGTTTTTTTGCACAAATTAAATCACCATCTTTACCCGTTAAACCAATAGCACGTCCACCTGCTTGGTTAATCATGGTAACGATTTGTTTATTGACGAGTCCGCCCAGCACCATTTGCACTATATCCATCGTTTCCGCATCAGTGACGCGCATACCATCAATGAAATGGCTTTCTTTGCCAATTTTATTGAGCATATTGGCAATTTGAGGGCCGCCACCGTGTACCACGACAGGGTTAATGCCAATTTGTTTTAATAAGACAATATCTTGTGCGAATTGCTTTTGTAGACTTTCGTCTGTCATCGCATTGCCACCGTATTTAATGACAATGGTTTTGCCTGAATAACTCTGTATATAGGGCAGGGCTTCAACAAGCGTATGAGCAGCTTGAGTAGGGGAGTTAGTATTCATGTCATTTGTGTCCTGAATGCCCAAAACCACCTGTGCCACGATCGGTTTCATCAAAGCTACTTACTTCGTTCATGATAACTTTTATGATAGGAACAAAGACAAGTTGGGCAATGCGATCACCGACTTCAATGGTGAAAGGCGTATCACCACGATTCCAACAGGAAATATACAGTTGTCCTTGATAATCCGAGTCAATTAAACCCACTAGATTACCTAGTACAATGCCATGTTTATGTCCAAGTCCCGAACGCGGCAGAATAGTGGCAGCCATTTCAGGATCACTAATATGAATAGCAATGCCTGTTGGGATTAATTCCGTTTCTCCTGGGTTGAGGGTAATAGACGTTTTATCATCAATACAGGCTCTTAAATCCATACCTGCTGAACCTGTCGTGGCATATTCAGGCAGAGGAATGCTGTTGCCAATGCGTGGGTCGAGTATTTTATAATTAATGTGTTTCATCGTTTATCTTGTCCTTCGTTTGTTCTTGTTGGTAGTGTTGGTTAATTAGTTGCATGAGTTGTTCAGCAAGCTGTGTTTTAGTCGTCATGGGGAAGCTTTTTTTGCCATTTTTCCAGATGACCAACAGGGTATTTTCATCAACATCAAAGCCTTGGTTATGTCCCACTTGATTAGCAGCAATCATATTGAGTTTTTTATTGTTGAGTTTTCCGCGTGCGTAGTGTTCAACATTTTCAGTTTCAGCCGCAAAGCCAACGGTAAATACGTGAGGATTTGCATGACTAACGCTGGCAAGAATATCGACATTCTTTTGTAGGGTTAGGGTCAATGTATCCGTTTCAGCTGTTTTTTTAATCTTACGTGTTGCGGGTGTTTGAGGTGCGTAATCAGCAACCGCAGCCGTTGCGATAAATATCTGTATGGGGGCAATATGTGCTTTGACTTGTTGATACATATCATTGGCAGATTCAGCCCAGTAACGGGTTACGCTTTGTGGACACTCTAAAGCAACAGCGCCTGAAATAAGAGTGACGGTTGCGCCTAGTTTTTGTGCTGTGCGGGCAATGGCGTAACCCATTTTTCCTGAGCTTCGGTTAGTGATATAGCGTACAGGATCAATCGCTTCACGTGTTGGCCCTGCGGTGATCATGATATTAATGTTTGCGAAGGGATGCTGTTGCGGTGCTGGTATTTGTTGTTGTAAGTATTTTTTTAAACCATTGATAATCGTTTCTGGTTCAGACATGCGTCCTAAGCCTTGATCACCACAGGCTTGGCTACCGCTGTCTGGGCCAATAAGTTGCATACCATATTGTTGTAAGCGTTTTATATTCTCTTGGGTAAAAGGGTTGCGCCACATGGCTTGATTCATTGCAGGCGCAAGTATGATGGGTGCGCGAGTGGCAAGGCATAAGGTTGTCAGTAGGTTATCTGCTTGTCCTGTCGCTAGTTTGGCAAGGGTATTGGCAGTTGCAGGGGCAATAAGCACACTATCAGCCCAACGAGCAAGTTCGATATGGCCCATTGCCGCTTCTGCATGAGGATCAAGGAGCGTGTTATGCACAGGATTGCCTGAGAGTGCTTGTAAAGTAAGTGGGGTAATAAACGTCATGGCACTGTCGGTCATACAGACACGTACATTGGCATTTTCAGCTTTTAATAAGCGTGTCAGTACCGCAGCTTTGTAAGCAGCAATACCTCCAGTTATCCCAAGGATAATATTTTTGTGTGTTAGCTCTGCCATAATGGCGGCACATTTTACGCTATTCCCTACACAATAACGACTATAACCAATAACGATAATAAAATTATGGCGATACCTGATTGGCCTGTTGAACAGCGCCCGCGTGAAAAGCTCTTGTTTCAAGGTGCAGAAACGTTAACCGATGCTGAGTTATTAGCTATTTTCCTTCGCACAGGTACACGCGGTGTCTCTGCGGTTGAAATGGCACAAAATCTGTTGCAAGAACATGGTTGTCTACGCAATTTACTCGCAGCAGATCAAGCGCATTTTTGTGAAAGCAAAGGCTTAGGGCCTGCAAAATATGTGCAGTTGCAAGCGGTGATTGAAATGAGTCGGCGTTATTTTGATGCAAAGCTCCAACGGGGCGATGAAATTACTAGTGCCACTGTGGTACGTGATTATCTCAAAGCAAAACTGCGTGATTATGAACATGAAGTCTTTGCCTGTCTGTTTTTGGATAATCGTCATCGGATTATTGAATACAATGAAATGTTTACGGGAACAATTGATGGTGCAAGTGTGTATATCCGTGAAGTGGTCAAAGAAACCTTAAAACATAATGCGGCAGCACTTATTTTTGCACATAACCATCCCTCAGGGGTTGCAGAGCCAAGCGAGGCAGATAAACAGATTACGCAACGTTTAAAAGAGGCGCTGGAATTGATTGATGTACGGGTGCTAGATCATTTTGTGATTGGCGATGAGGTGGTTTCTTTTGTGGAGCGTGGTTTGTTATAACGGCAATATGTGACTTGCGATGTGAGCGGGGAAATAATATGCTCTGCGGCTATCAATCTTATCATGGAGCTTGCGTATGAAATCCCCCGTTGTTGTCATTGGGTTGGGTGAAATAGGGTCAGTATTAGCCCGAGGTTATTTGAAGTTAGGTCATCCTGTTTATCCTGTGTTACGTGCTATGGATCTAGCAGAGCAAGCGAATGCTGTTCCTGAGCCGATGGCGGTTGTTGTGGCAGTAGGGGAGAGCGAACTGCAAGCAATGTTAGCGTCTATACCGACTGCATGGCGATCCAAGCTTATTCTCTTGCAAAACGAACTCTTACCACGTGATTGGCAGCAGCATGATCTTGAACCAACGGTTATTTCGGTTTGG
>CAYNGN010000222.1:0-5190 GCA_964396615.1 uncultured Thiothrix sp.
ATCATGGAGTGGATTATGTTGTTGTGTTTTGCCATTCGTATTTTGTTGTGTCGTGCGAAAATGGCTTTGTGTGCAGTGGTGCATTGCTGCTAATTGTTCAGCGAATAACTCAGTGGATGAAGTGTCTTGTAGTTGAATGTACTCCATAACAAGAAAAGCATGTTGTTGAGTTGTTCCGCTACAAAGGGGTGTTGGAACACGTATAGTCGCTGAAGCTGCTATTTCTTTAAGTCCCTTGCTTTCAGCCACAAACATTGGCAGCAGATGTTTGTTATTACTTTTTACTAACCATGTTCTTCCTTGTTGATCGCTTACCTTCCACGCTTGGCTGATACTTCCTCCACTCATAAGCTGTGCTTTACCAAGATGAATGGGGTCACTAAGCTGAGCTTGCATCACCTCAGTGATGCGTTGCCAGTTTATATTCACGCTTCGGTGGTGTGAGTGGAGCGCAACTCTTTGGGGAGGACAAAGGATATGGTCTCAACAATACCCTGATCATCAGTACTGCTGCTTGCTCCCAGTGTTTCAAGATGTTGTACGACTTCTTTAACTAATATTTCAGGAGCAGATGCGCCTGCTGTGAGACCAATCGTATTGACCCCTTCAAACCATTCTGGTTTTATATCCTCTGCACCATCAATAAGATAAGCAGGGGTATTGCGTTTAATAGATAGTTCTTTTAGGCGATTGGAGTTAGAGCTATTCGGTGAGCCAACAACAAGTACAACATCGCTGTTCTTTGCAAGGCGTTTTAAGGCATCTTGCCGATTTTGGGTGGCGTAGCATATATCGTCTTTTTTAGGCCCAATAATATCAGGGAAGCGCTGGCGTAAAGCATCAATAATAATATAGGCATCATCAACCGATAAGGTGGTTTGGGTGACAAAACCCATTTTTTCAGGGTTTTTAACGTGTAGTTCTGCTACTTCTGCAATAGAGTCAACACGGTAAATACTGCCGCCATAAGAGGTGTCATATTGTCCCATTGTGCCTTCTACTTCAGGGTGGTTTTTGTGGCCAATCAGCACCGTTTCACGACCCTCACGGCTATAGCGTAGTACTTCAAGATGTACTTTAGTGACTAAAGGGCAGGTTGCATCAAAGACTTTTAATCCTCTTTTTTTGGCTTCATCTTGTACCACCTTGGAAACGCCATGTGCACTAAAGATAACAATTTTATCATCGGGGACTTCATCCAGCTCATTAACGAAGACAGCACCCTTATTACGTAAATCATTGACAACAAAACGATTGTGAACAACTTCATGACGAACATAAATCGGTGCGCCAAAGGCTTCTATGGCTCGGTCAACTATTTCTATTGCACGATCTACACCCGCACAAAACCCTCGGGGGTTAGCTAGAATAACTTGCATAATAATGTCGATCCTTACTGATAATTAAAGGGCACATTATACCAGTAGTTTATAAATAGCCCGAACAGATCCTAATAATTGCAAAGTTTGTGGGCTATCTTGTATTTTTGCTTAAGTTTGTTTAGTCTTGCTAGCGCGGAATTCTATACGTTACAAATTAAATTACAAATACAATTACCACTACCACTAAGAGGAATAAACAATGGCACATACGCTACCTGATTTACCTTATGAAAAAGATGCTCTGGCACCACATATCTCTGCTGAGACGCTTGATTTTCATCATGATAAGCACCATGCGGCTTATGTTACTAACCTCAATAACCTTTCTGAAGGCACTGAGTTTGCGGATAAGTCACTAGAAGAGATTATTACTAGTGCGCCTGCTGGTCCTATTTTTAATAATGCAGCACAAGTATGGAACCATACGTTCTATTTTAATTGTATGGGTTCTAACGGCGGTGGTGAGCCTACAGGCGCTCTTGCTGAAGCAATCAATGGTGCATTTGGTTCATTTGCTGAGTTCAAAGAAACTATTTCTGCCTCAGCAGTGGGTAACTTTGGTTCTGGTTGGACATGGTTAGTGAAGAATAGTGATGGTTCCGTTGCGATTGCTAATACGAGCAATGCAGGTTGCCCATTAACAGATGGTCAAACACCGTTACTGGCTATTGATGTATGGGAACATGCTTATTATGTTGATAAGCGTAATGCGCGCCCTGCTTATGTTGCTGATTTCTGGAATGTTGTTAATTGGGACTTTGTTGCCTCTAATCTGTAGGTAGAAAGCTGTCATTTTTTCGAGTTACGAGGCTCTAGCCTCGTAACTCGTGTACTAGCACTAATTCAGTCCTAAGCTTCATTTGTTTCAGTCGTTTCCAGTTTGTATTTTTTGATACGGTAACGTAGTTGTCTGAAGCTCATGCCTAACGATTTTGCTGCTTTAGTACGGTTCCAGCGCGTTTTTTCTAAGGCGGTCAATAATATTCTTTTTTCCTCGTAGGCACTAAGTGCGCCTCTTTCCCATGAGGGTATTGACAGAGTTGCTACTCTTTCCGTTGTTGGATTAGACATTGTTGTTGCTTTTTTTAGGCGTTTATCTTTTGGCAGTTGTAAATGATTGACTGCGATGACACCACTTTCACAAAGAGTTGCAGCACGTTCAAGTGTGTTGACGAGTTCTCTTACATTACCTGGGAAGCTATAACAGGAAAGCGCCACTTTTGCTTCTTTTGAGAGGATGCTTTGATCCATTTGCCAACGCTGAGTTATTTTTTTCAATAAATAATCTGCAAGCAATAAAATATCATTGCCACGTACACGTAGTGGTGGGACTTCTAGTTTAATGACGTTTAGGCGATAATATAAATCTTCTCTGAATCGTCCTTCAGTAACCTCTGTTTCAAGATCTTTGTGCGTGGCGCTGAGAATTCTGACATCAACTTTTATTTCTTCTGTGCTGCCAACGGGTTTAACCGCTTTTTCCTGAATAACACGCAATAATTTCACTTGCATATCAAGGGGTAAATCAGCGACTTCATCTAAGAAAAGTGTGCCGCCATTAGCCGCTTGAAACAGCCCATCCCTATCATCAAGTGCACCAGTAAAACTCCCTTTTTTATGCCCAAAAAATTCGCTTTCCATGAGGTTTTCAGGAATGGCTCCACAGTTAACGGGAATAAAAGGACGTTTTTCTTCTGAGCCATTACAATGAATATTTTTTGCTACGAGTTCTTTACCGCTGCCTGATTCACCATAAATATGTATAGGCGCTTGGCTTCTTGACAGTTTTTTAATGGTTTTATTGAGGTTAATAATGACGTCAGAGTTGCCTAAAATAACATTATCGGCTGCCTTTTCTTTTATTTTTCCACTGGACTTGCCACGTTGTTGTTGTGTGGGAACATTCAGGGCTGTTTCTACTAATTCACGTAATTTTTTTACATCAACAGGTTTGGTGACATAATCGTATGCCCCTGATGTTAATGATTCAACAGCGGTTTCCATATTGCCAAATGCGGTAATCACTGCAATGGGTAAGGTCGGAAAATGGTGTTGAATATAATTAACAATATCAATACCTGTGCCATCAGGTAGCTTCATATCGGTTAAACATAAATCGAACGGCTGGGTGTTTAAGTGTGCGAGGGCTTCCTTTACTGTTCCCGCAGTATAGGTATTTAAACCCATTCTTAAAAGGGTGATTTCGAGTAGTTCTCGAATATCAGGCTCGTCATCAATAATTAATACATTTTTTTCAGTCATCATTATTATTCTTGATTGTTGTTATTAGAATTTATTGCTGAGTATTTTTTAATGGCTAGAAAAGCTGAGCCTAAAACAAGTTCCTCCTGAGGGTAGGCTAACATATTCAAGTGTTGCGCCATTCGCTTGACTTAATTCTCTGCTAATAAATAAGCCTAGCCCTGTGCCGCCTTTTCCTTTTGTACCTGTGGTATAAAACGGCTCAAACAGACGTTGTTGTGCTTCTTTGCTAATGCCAGCACCATTGTCAATGACATTAAGGACAATATTACGCGTATAATCAGGTATGCCAACCTGAATCAGGATGCTTAATTTAGTGGTATCTTCTTTGGCATACTTTACTGCATTACGACTAAGGTTCCACATGATTTGATGCAGTTGCTCTGGATCGAATGCCACTTTAAGATCAGCGGGTTCAATAAAAAGACTGAGTTGATTTGCTTTTAGTTTGCTCTGTTCTAAAAAATCATCAAAAAAGCGCTGTAGCCAGTTTTTTAAGACGATGGTGCTGCGCGTTGGATTTTTTCTTCTTGATACATTTAAGATGCTTTCAATAATGGCATTCGTGCGGTGGGAGTTAGAATGTATAATCTCAGCGAGTCTTTCATCGGTTTTATTTAAGGTCGTTGATTCAGACAATAATTGTGCAGCATGGCTAATTGAACTCAGCGGGTTACGGATTTCATGGGCAATACTCGCCGTTAATTGTCCTAATGAGACGAGCTTCATGGTTTGTAGTTGTTCACGCTCCTCATAAGTGTCTTTTAAATAAATCAATGTTTTTGCCGATATTTTTGAGCCTATTTGTATGAATTGTGCTCTTAGTGCGGTTGTGTTTTGATGATTAACATCGTAACTCATTACCCGTGGCTGATGGTTTTTACACCAGTCTTGGTAAGATCGCTCAAGTTCAGGAGAAAACGTTTCCAGTGCTTGCTTGTACCATTTTTTTGGTTTGCCTAGTATGTCTATTGCGGCTTTATTTAAATGCGTTATACCCTCTGTTCCGTACAACACAATAACGCCTAGTTGTAATTCATTTAACACCGTCTGATTAAGCTGTGATAGTTGGATTAAGTCCTGACCACGTTGCTTCGCTAGAAGGGCGGTTTCTTGTGTTTTACTCGCCCAGTTTGCCGCAATGGCTGAAGATATCATAATAAATAATGATAAAACCCCTGTATGTGATAGTTCATTAATATCCGCCTGCCCATTGGTTTGAAAATTTAGTTCGAGGGTCATTAAACTAATAACCGACAAGGCTGCTAAGAGTATCGAAAACTGACTGGGTTGCAATATATTCGGAATAATAATGGGCAATACCAATAAAATTCCCATCCCATAATCTACGCCATCAGTGGCATAAATAATGATGAGTAACATGAGTATGTCAGTAATGGCATAGCTAAAGACTTGTTGGCTAAAACGAGGCCATTGCGCATATCCCATGATATTTTGCAAAATGACAGTAATGGTATAAAACGCCATGACTTTGTCATAGAGTTCTTGATTAATAGGGACTGATTTGTTGTAAAGGGCATCGGTT
>CAYNGN010000223.1:0-5185 GCA_964396615.1 uncultured Thiothrix sp.
GATCCCTGCTTGTGCTTTACCAGACCATCGCGGTTCTGCATTAGGATCAGGCATTGAACCTGAAAAAAGTTTATCGGCTGATTTACTGCCTTTAGCATCAGTGGATAAGAAATCCCCCGCAGTGGCTGCGGGTGATCCTCCTTCTGCTATCGCTAGCATAGGGAACATAAATACCATTAGTAACAGAAAACGTGAAAATACATTGAAAAATAGCGTCGTTATTGTCGTTGTCATAAATATAGGGAATTAATTAGTGTGTGAAAACCATCAGATTCTACACACAGCGAAAAAATTGAAGAAGTAAACGTAACAATTCTTTACATTTTGTATTGCAGTCATGTGGATTATTTTCAAATTCAACAGAACTCGCTATCGCTACGCTCAAACATGCTTCTGATTAAAAAATAACGCACATGACTTGCTTCTTATTTGTGAACGTCATTATCTGAGGTTCTATAGTTCTGGAGAGAAAATCAAAGGAAAATCAAAGGGGTCAGACTCGATTGAATCTTCTCCTTAGATTTCCTATCGCCTCTTTTAGAAGCAGGTGTAATCGGTCGATTAATCTTACCCGCAATGTGTTCTTTAAAATAATCGCTGCCCAATACCCACGCTTTATTCGTTGACTCTCGAATAGCCATCAGTCTTTTTTCTTCTATTTCTGTTGCAAACAAAGCCCGATAATTCTTTTGTCGTATAGTATACCCTTTGTTTTTCCTAAGACTTTATAGAGCGCATGCTGAGTCACTAAAAGGTTTGTTTTCCTAGTGCATTATAGCCATAGCTTGACCAAGGATAATCAGCAGGGTGTTTCGCCATATTCACCGCTCTCACAGGGTTCATTTCAATATACCGATAACAGGTTAAAGCATAGTGATCACTATCTATTAATATCTTGATTGGTCACATGATATTGGTTTCTTTTTAATGGAATTGCTCATGTTACACTGCTGCACTTATAAGACCAAAACCACCAAAAACAAAACATTCCATCCTTAAAATATGACGGATAATCATTATTCATGATGCTTTTTAGGTTAAAAAAATGCACTATCCCAACTAGTCATTAAGTTTGCCAATAAACCTCAAAAAACAAGACGATGAAAGTAACCCGAATTCTCCATTGTGAAACCGATTCAACGAGCCTGAAACGCCTACAGGAGATGGCTGAGCAATTGACCTTTCTGCGTTCTGAGATTTGGCGGCAGTTTGGAGCGTTAGGCACAGTGAATAAAACCAGAATAGAAATCAATAAAGAAATTCGTGCCTTACCTTTTTACAAAGCCATTGAAGTTGCAGGGAATACAAAATGTGAAGTGGTCAATGATACGGTCATTAATATCCTTATGTACAAGGAAGCTTGCAAGGAAAAAGTCAAAAAAGAAATCTGGAAAAGAACACGCAATGCAACAGAAAGAAAACGATTATTCGGCTTATTGAAAGCTGATAAATGGTTAGACGATTCATTTTTACATCGTCGAATGAGACATTATTTTAAGCATGGTCACTCTACAATGAATAACCAAGTCTTATTAATGTCACAAAATCAATCCGTCTCTATTGTGAACGATAAAGCCGTTATTCATCTTGAATTCCCGAAAAAATTTGGTGGAACAATTAACCTTCAAACAGCCGTGAATGAAAAACTTAAATCATTAATTAATAAGAAAAATTTAAGGCTTGTCTTAAAAGGTAAAATGATTGAAGTTCACTACACCTTTGACAAAGCAAAAGGGAGACCCTGTGGTGAAGGTGAAATAGGCATTGATAAAGGCTATACAGAGGCGTTTGTTGACTCAAAGGGTGAATTTTATGCTACTGATTTTGGCAAACTCATTACGGTATTTTCAGACAAAAACAAAAAAACAGGACAGGCAAGAAATCGCTTGTACGCCTTGGAAAGAAAATACAGGGAGAAAGGAAACCATCGCAAAGCTGATAAAATAAGAAAATTCAATTTAGGACAACAAAAGAAAACGGCAAGAAAAAATAGAATACAAAACCAGCTAAAAGATAGAGCCTATAAAGCGGTGCATAAAATGGTTGATAAAGCTCAGACCATTATTAGTGAAGACCTCACATCACCGATTAAAAAGAAAACGAATTTTAAGAACATGAATCGACGGTTAGCTAATTGGTACAAAGGTATTTTAGCTCATGCTGTCAATGATGTAACCTCGCAACGTGGAGCGATTAATGCTCCTGTTAACTGTGCGTACACCTCGCAAATGGACTCTAATACCCATCGTTTAGAAGGAAAACGGGTAGGTGATAAGTTTTACCATGTCAATGGGGATGTGTCACACGCAGGCGTTAATGCGAGTAAAAATGTCCGAGAAAGGTTCAGAGATAAAGCGATAACGCTTTATATGCCTTATAAAGAAGTTAGGTATCTCTTACTCTCTAGGATGACGGATTGCCACACTGCGATCCAAGACTCTAGTTGCAAAACATCCTTATGTTAGGTTTTATCAACGGAGAGCGAATGGGTAATAATACAGCAAAATTTTGTGGTTTTGGCGTATTATTGCAAGTGTTGAGATATCGACAATATTTTATAATGAGGAATCAATAATGAATGGCACTCAAACTTCTTTCGATGATGCTCATCTTTCTGAAGAAGATTATCTTGAAGGGGAAAAAATTAGTGATATACGCCATGAGTATTGTGACGGTAATGCTTATGCAATGGCGGGTAGTAGTAAACGACATAATCGTATTGCAGGAAATATGTACATTGCACTCAGCCTTATTTCACGAGACTTGCCTTGTGAGGTTTACAGTTCTGACTTGAAGGTGAAAATCGCTTCACGTAAAAGTTATTATTATCCTGATGTGGTTGCAGGTTGTGATGAAGAAGATAATAGCAATGACTACTATGTTGAAAAGCCTTGTCTGATTGTTGAGGTGCTTTCAAAATCAACCGCACAAAAAGATTACCGTGAAAAACTACTCGCGTACCAAGCCATTCCTAGTTTACAAAGCTACCTAATTATTGCTCAAGATCAATGCCATATTGATTTGTTTTATCGTGAAGCCCAAGGCTGGTGGTTTAAAACATTTACCGCTTTAGAAGAGCGTATCGTATTTCCCTGTCCTGCGTGTGAATTAACAGTAGAAGAGATTTATGCAGGGATTGATTTTGAGGCAAAAACTCACTGAGTACCATTTTGTGCCCAGTGAAAAATTGATAGCCATCGTTTCTTTAGCAAAAAGCCTATTTTGCAGATTGAAGCCGATTTCTTTAACCTTTTTCAAACAGAAACAAGCTACGAAACGCTCAACCAATTGGTAAAACGAATCGCAAAAAACAAACATGAATTATTACGTGTATTAGATCGACCCGAACTGTCCTTGCACAATTATGGCAAGAAATCCAGCTTAATCAAAAATAGTTTGGCGCAGACTCTCTTTGCTATAGCAAGCTCGTCGGCTTTGGCTTTAGTCACGAGTTGTTTGTTGTGCAGACATGCCAGCTATTAGACATGTCTTTTAAAATAATCTGTATCCCCCTAAGAAAATCATGACGATGTAGTGGTTATTTTGTCGTCTTTATTGTCTTTATCGTTTGCTGTTGTCTCCTCAGCTTTTTTTTCAACGATCTCTTCTGCAACACCCTCAATTATTTCACCTTTTTCGGTTTCTTTTGCTACGCTATCGTCTTCTTTCTTTTTGAACGATTCAATAAAAGAACGGCCACCTTCTTTTATTTTACCACGGGTGTCTTTCAGCCATTCTTTAGCTGGCTCATCTTTGAAAACATACGTTGAAACAGCACCTACTAGCGCACCTACAACAAAATTGGCTGGAATGATCATTCTTCTTCTCCAAGAGTTATTATGAAAACGCTACTTATATCCTAAACAGAGTAACGTCGGATTGATGTGAAACACAAACAATAGTTGTGTTTGATGGGGCTTGCTTTCGTGGAAAATTATTATAATCGTTAAATCCATAGGCAAACCCCAATTTATGATAAGACGTATTTTAAGCGGTTACAGGTGATACTTCTGGTTCTGCAGCAGGAGCAACGTCCTTCTTTTTGAACATCTTGCTAAGTGTGTAATACGAGGCAACGCCTAACAAAGCACCACCTGCAACGACCATACCCATTGGGTGAGCTAATGCAAAAACTTTTGCTGCTGTGCCAACTGAGGCAAGTGTGGTATTCGAACCTACGGTTGTTGCAACTATTTCTGTTTCCATAATTTACTTCTTTAGAGTGGGTTGTGATTAAGTTTAAGGACATATTATTAAATTATGTCTAAAACTAAGTCAAGTATATAACAAGAGAACACAGCTATAAAATTATTAAGTTTTGTTAACCATCGCTTTATTTTTTCCTAGGAAAATACCTATGTAAGTATCAATGCATAATCAATTTAACTTTTTTAGCTTCAAAACCCGCATAATATAAGGTTTTTCTGTTAAATTAATTTTTCATGAGTACTTATTGCGTTGTAGCATGGCTTGTTGTGCTTGTAAAATCCAGTCTTCCAGTTTAACCATCTGAACTCCTCCTGATGTCTCAAGCAATAACCGAAGTTGTTCAGCTGTTTGTTGCGCCAAATCATCAATATTACTCATTCCAGTCATTTGTAAGAGCTGTGAGAACTTTGGCCCAATGCCTCGGATCTGCTCTAGCTCTTCTCTTGATGTCATTGTTGATTGTGCCTTTTTAGCCCCCTTAAGATGCGTTTCAACCGTTTGTAATTGTTGGCGTAATTCATCTGTTTGCTGTTCAAACTTTTCGCTTACTTGTTGTACTTGTTTGCGTGCGACCCCAAAACCCGTTGCACCACCACCCACCACACCAACAGAAGCAGGTAGCTAAACAACTAGGGCTAGATAAAGCTTTTGGTGAAGTATTACCACAACAAAAAGTACAACTGATTAAGCAATTACAAGCAGAAGGACGACGCGTCTGTTTTATTGGTGATGGTTTAAATGATGCCATTGCCTTGAAACAAGCCAATGTATCTGTTTGTCTTAGCAGTGCCATTATTAGGCTTTGGTTCCTTTCAGTCGAGTTTATTGTTTGGTGCTGCTTTTACAACAGGGTTAAAAGTATCGAAGTCAACATCAAACATGAATAAGAAATTTAAGGGAGTCGCTCAAGTATCGAAATCGACATCAAACAGGCAGTGAATTCAACGGCTGAATCGCTGCCAATGCCTCTTTCGTT
>CAYNGN010000224.1:0-5184 GCA_964396615.1 uncultured Thiothrix sp.
CCTGCAATAACCAATCCCATAAGAAGAAAGGTGAAAATATTGTCGAAAGTGGGAGGCAGTAGTTTTGCAAACAAGACAAGAAAAACAGTCATGATACTCAGTAACACAGAGGCTAATGTCAGCAAATCACGCCGTATCATGAAGGCGTAATAACTTAATGCGGCAAGAACCAATAGGTAAAGCAACAGCAAGAGTTGTTGATAGCCATTGAGTATATTGCCCTCAATAATGGCGATAAGAGGCACATAACTCAGTAATGATAACAACCAGATGACAACAAAACGGGGAAACCAACGCCCTTCAGCAATAATCGGATGAATCAAGGTACTAAACTCTCTTAACAGTATGATCACGATACTCATGCTACTGAGCGCAAGGATAAGAAGATAGGCAAAATCTTCTGTACCCGAGTGAAACATGGTTTCCATCCATGTAAAAAAGGCGATATTGATAATGACCAGTGCAATTAACCAAAGTGGCTGAAAACGACTAATCAACACCCACGGTAGAATGAGGATGAACCAACCGCGAAACAACATAAAACTATCCGCACCTGTTTGATACACCATGCCAAAAGTCGCTAAGACTATTCCCGTGAGAACAGCAGCGGCAGTTAATAAGAGCTTGCCAATCAAGGTATCAATACCTGTCCACAATGTTGCTCCTGCTGTGGCAATAATACCCGCCAGTAATACGGCAAAGCGGGAAAAACGATGCATTTCTTCCCAGTTATAGGCAAAAAAGAATAAGATGCCACTTAGAAACAAGCCACTGCCTAAGCCTAACAAAAGCAAGGTCAACCACTGTAGCCATCGTGCTTTGTCAGGTAGTATGCCAAGTTTGTTTAAGGCCGCTTCCAATGTTGCTGGTGATAACGGCAGTTGCTTAGCAAGCTGGAAAAGCCAGTCTTTGCTAGAATGCTGGGGGGAAAGGATATTATTTTTCATGAGCTATTGATTAATTTATTTTATAGTCGAATAGTAGCAATGAAATTCCTGACTTGTTAGTAATAAATGTAAAAAGGTCGTTGCTTGTTGTTGGGTAAAATAGTCCTCTTTAAATCCTTTGTTAACATTATTGCCCTTTCTACACAGGCTCAGCGCCTATCGGCTGAATCGCTGCAAGGGCTTCTTTTGCCGCTTTAAAGCGATCCTTAATCGCCTCCCACAGGTCATTGAGATTGAGCTTATTAAGGCATTCGTCAAAACTCAGATTATCCTGCTTTGCCATTAGAGTAATGTTGCTTTCCATGTGTATGCAATCAGCAACCGCTTCTTGATATTCTGCGCGTCGTACTTCGGATTCGCGAATCGGGCGTGGTTCAGCAGGGGCAATACTATGAGTCGTTGCACGAGGCATATCCAGCTGATTGTTTTTCAATCGAGTCAATAAACTACTCAAATAGGCAATAGGGTTTTTAACAGGATTAGCGGTATTACGCAGACGTTTTTCTAGCATATCCAAGAGGATTTGTGCTTTATCATCCGCTCTTTTTACTAGCTTTTCCGCATCGTAACATTGATCCTCATTGAGTTGTGAGGGAAAGTGTAAAACAACGGGTTCACTGGATGGCGTTACTTGCGTCGTTGGCGGTGTTGCCTCAGCAGGATGGGTAATGGGTTGAGCAATGGCTCTGGTTTCAGGCTCTGATTTTGTTGCAGCAACAGGTGCTTCGGTCACAACGTTAGCGGTTTCTGGCTTTATTTCTGGCTGCCTTTCTGACGGTATTTCTGGGGTTATTTTAGGTTTTGTTACAAGGATAGGGGCTGTTTTGCTTTTTTCTGTGGCTTTGGCTGCTTTCGTGACCTTGGCTAAAAGGGCTCTTTCTGCTAACAAGGTATTCACCTGTGCTTCTAGCTCACGCAGTTTGGTGGTTAAGTCGTTAATGATTTGTAGCAATTGCTCATGTTCAGCTTGCCATTGTGCCTGTGATTTCTCGCTGGGTGGTGTTTTAGCGGTTTCATTCGCTATTTCGTTAGCGATTTCACCCGATAAAAAGGCATCAAGTTCACGCTTTTCATAGTCTGCAAGTTGTTCATATTTTTCAGGTGTTAGCGTAGCAGCACTATCCTCATCTTCTTCGCTATCCAAGAGAATATGCGGGTCGTTAATGGGGTATTTATCGCAGTCACCTTTGCCCCATTGCTCAAAATCGAAGTTAACCGACATGTATTTGCCATACGTGCCGTCACGGGTAATCAACGCATTCATCGCTTCTAAAGCACGTACTGCCTCATTGGCATGATGGGGAAAAATATTGGTCAATTGCTGCAAGCGTCTACCATTCATATCATCTTCAAATTTATTAAAATCAAGCGTTTGACTGAAGATAGCCATCACAACACGATGCATACGGGAGCTTAAACAACTTGATGTGACTTGGCGAATAAACTGTTGGGTAATATCAATACGATCTGTGTCTTGCAGATGCAGGGGATGTTTGTTTTCTGGGGATAAAGTTTGGCTTGAAGAGGCAGAATTTTTGCTATTAGGATACACTGGTGCAGGCATAATTAATCTTTCCGTGATTAGTTTGTAAGTCCTATTCTGTTGTTCGATCAACCTAATAGGGCGTTAATAATTGTTCAAATTGTGGCAACTGATTCGTTCAGTTGCCATTCACCTCTATACCTTACTTGCAATTTATATTGAAACGCAAGGAATATTTGTTTTTATTTTCGATTAGGGGTGATTTTTAGTTAATTGTACTTATTATCAATTAGTTATCATTTTGTTTACTTTTAACTCAATGGCTATTTTCTCTCGTTTGGCACATTTTTAGTTTAGTGCGATTATTTTTTATTCAAACGATTTTAAAAAAACGACGACGATGAGGACTCGCAAACTGAAGTGGTTTTTAGCAAAGATCTGTCTGTTTGTTTTTTTTATGTAATGTTTTTTTTGTTGTCTGTTTGTTTGTTTTTTATGTATATGTTTATGTCTGTGTCAACTGACTTGGTTTTTTTACTGGGTTGGTTGGGTAAAGCCCTTGGGTGGGAATTAATTTTACTCTGACCCCAATTATCACTTTATATACAGGAAGCCTGACAGAAATCAAACTGAAACCCTCAAATATCACGATTTGAATGACATCACTTAATCAACTAAAATCTGTGTTTTAACTCTGATGAGCCGATACTATGAACTATTCTGACATAATGCAAGCGATGGAAAATGCCACAAGCTTTGACTTATTTAGGCTTTCCGTTGTCTTGGATCGTATGCTGGATGATCCAAAAAGAATACAGTCCGTAAAAAAAGCGTTAAAACTAGATCAACTCATAGAATATTTTGATCCAACAGAAAACAGACTTGTTAAAGCTAAAATTATCAGAATAAAAAGAACGAAAATATTAGTTGAACATCTGCATGATAAACGGCGCTGGAATGTGCCTTATTACTATATCAATATTGAAGCGGTTGATACTTCAATCACTGAAAATAAAAAAGGCTTAGGTAGAAATGAAGTTAAAGTAGGTGATCTAGTTGGATTTATGAGTAAAAGCAACCAAGAAAAATATGGCAAAGTCATTCGACTAAACAAAAAGTCAGTCACACTGGATTGTGGTAATAATAGTCAATGGAGAGTGGCTTATTCACTCTTATTTAATGTTTTGTCACCAGAGATGGAAAAGCTAAATAAGATGCCCTAGCTATAGATGTTCAAATAATGACGTTCGCATTTTTTGTTCTAGCCAGTCATGTGAATTATCTGATTCTCTATATTTATTTCCTTTATTTTTTAGTAACCCCTTATTACAGCGAGCTTTTACACTAGATTCAGTCATATACTTATTGTGTAGATAATTTAACCATTAAAATATCTTCTTCATATTCTATACTTGCCTTTGATCTTCAGACATATCTAATAAAAATGATGAATAACCAACAAATATATAAAATAGCTAAAAAACAGTCACAAAAAAATGTTAAAGAATACAATAAAAACAACAAAACAAAATACACCATTCGTTTCCAAGGAAAATTTGCCTATCTTGATCGTGGATCTACTCACATCGGTCGTTTGCAATATGATACTGAAATAAAAGAATGGGATTTTGCCGTTTTTAAATATAGTAGTGAAACCTATGACCCTAATGAATTTATGTTTCCAGGTTATGAACTGCTTGATGGTTCTATCGAAGGTGCTATGAAAGCAGGCATGGAAATTTATCCTGACAAAGTAACTCTTAATTTTTTTCCGAAGGTTTTAGGTTGTTTACTAGGCTTTATTATAATCCCTATCGTCTTGATCACTTCCTTATTCAACATGATTTCTTTTTTGTTTAAAAAACGATAATACTTAATACCCCCGTTTTTTAGCATCAAATAGACTTTCACATAAATAACTTCACAAACGCTGTAGGCTGGGTTGAGGTACAAAACCCAGAATTTTCGTGTGTGATTGTAGCTGATTATTGTACTAGGTTTACCTACGATAATACTCCGCTATCTCTGTTTAAAAGGACTCCTCAATGAATAATACAACGACATACAAAGAAGCAATAAACCACATAAAAATAAACTTAACACTGCGATTCTCTATGCGAATGTCATTACTCTATGATACTGTTTTTCAAGCTATAGATGAGTATGCAATAAGCAAGGCATATGCAAAAAGAGGCATCATAAAAGAAGTAGTGCATATTCTCAGTTCACTCGATAAAACGGGGATAGATAGTGCTGTAAAACCTCTTTTAGAGGCATTACAAAAAAAAGAACATGTCTGTATTGAGAATATATGCGTGTTTGGTCGAACACTCTGTGAATTAATGGCTTTAGCATTGCTTAAACAGCATGACCTAAAAGTACACCCAATGCTGATGAATAATATTGAGACGCTACGACAATCAAAAATTATTGCACCGTGGATATGCTCTTATATGCACAGTCTTAGGATTTTTGGGAATGAAACCGTTCATATGCGAGAAACAATTAACTATCGACCAAAAGGGCTGGATGAAAATGATCTTATTGCAGCGTTGAGTGCTATTAAGTCTTTGGCTGCTTTTTGGATGATGCACTACAACTTTATGCATAAAACGCAATTCATAACGAGGAAGGAAAGCTAATGCTTCTGAGATAATCGTCAGTTTCGCCCATGTTTCGTCACATAAATATTGATATTCTTTGGCTCTCTGGTTTTTCCCGTGGGACACATTCATAACTAAATCAATGATATAA
>CAYNGN010000225.1:0-5162 GCA_964396615.1 uncultured Thiothrix sp.
TATTTCATCAATCATCTCAGGTAAATCATTTAAATCTTGCAAGGCAAAATAAAAGCGCGATAACCACAACACGGGAAATGCAAGAACAGCACTAATACCTAATGCCCAGCTAAGTGTCATTTCTTGTAAGACAAACATAAACACAAATAACCAAAGAATAACCGCAATGCCCATGAGCATAAGAAAACGCAGTTTCTTGGTTGCACTGCCGACTAAAGGCATTAATTTGGCTAATAATTTTTCGAGTTTCTTTAAGGTATCTTTATCCATAAATCATTGATCCATACGTCCATAAGCCTTATCGAGCGGCAAACGAGAAATAATATAAAAAGCGGGAAGACTGGCAATTATTACCCAAATAAAGAATAATTTATAGCCTAATAGTTCCTGTATTTGCCCACTAAACATACTTGGAATCATCATTCCTGCCGCCATAAAGCCTGTCGCCAGTGCATAGTGGGCAGTCTTAAATTGACCTTTGGCAATATAAATCAAATACAGCATAAATGCAGTAAAACCAAAGCCATAGCCAAACTGCTCGATAGCAACCAGTGCTTGAATCAGTAACAATGAACGGGGTTGTTCCCATGCCATAAAGACATAGACCAGATCGGGTACGTTGATGGCTAATGCCATCCACCAAATCCAGTATTTTAAACCATGCCGTGACACCAAAACGCCGCCAATAATACCGCCTAATACCAAGGAAAATATACCTACTGTGCCGTAGATGATGCCAACATCAAGGGTTTCTAAACCTAAGCCGCCTTTTTCGCGTGGATCAAGCATAAATAAAGCCGCTATTTTACCGAGTTGTGCCTCACCTAAGCGGTAGAGCAAAATAAAAGCAAGGTATAAGGCAATATGTTGCTTCTGAAAAAAGGTAGCAAAGACGTTGCTTATATTTTCCATAATTTGTGCAACATTCTGTTGATCTTGGGGGGGGCTGCCATTTTCGCTTTCAATCTTAGGCAGCATAAACCAATGATAAAGCGCAAAGATGCATAAAATTCCTGCTAGTAAAAAAAAGGTCATTTGCCAAGCAATTTCTATAGCGTAGTATTTTTCCATGAGTCCTGCAAAAACAACAATCAATCCTTGACCTGTAATTCCTGCTAAACGATAAAATGTTGAGCGAATGCCAACAAAAAAAGCCTGTTGTCCATCATCTAGTGCCGACATGTAATAACCATCAGCAGCAATATCATGCGTTGCGGAGCTAAAGGCTAAGAGCCAGAAAAAAGCCATAGTATATTGCACATAATGATCAACAGGCAAACTGAGAGCAATACCTGCTAACCCTGCGCCCAAGAGGAATTGCATGCTAATAATCCAAAGCCGTTTGGTTTGGAATAATTCAACAAATGGACTCCATAACGGTTTGATAACCCATGGTAGATAAAGCCATGCGGTGAAAAATGCTAACTCGGCATTCGATACTCCCAGCTTTTTATACATAATGGCAGAGAGAACCACAATGGCAAAATAAGGTAAGCCTTCAGTGAAATACAAGCTTGGAATCCAAAACCACGGCGTTTTGGTGTTATTTTTAGGAGGCTTGAGTGTTTTATTCATAATGTTGCCGACATGGGAGTTTGGAGATTAATACCTGATGGCTAACGGTTAACGTTGTGGTTTCCAAATAATAGACTCTAAGACCCATTCGCTTAGGATTTCAGTCGGAGGTATTTCGCCATCAGGACCATCCCATTGTCCGTGAAATTGGTAGATAATATTAGCAGTTTTGGGCGATATACAGAGAACCTTCCCTGAAAATTCTTCAGTGCCTGCCATGCAGGGTTCCCTATTTTCATAGTTATAAATATCTTGATAAGCACTCCTTAGTTCATGTCCTAATGCATTACCAATTTGTTTGCTATTAACAATAATGGAGAAAATACTGTCACCTTTGGTATCAGGGTTAATGATAATAAGCGGTGTTCCATTCTCACTAACACGAATAACAGGGGTCTGTTCTCCTTGCTGAAACTTTGTATATTGGGTGACGCTATAGTTATCAAATGCCAGTGTTATTTGATGTATGTTGAATGGGGTTGAGGCATTGAGTGGACCAACACCTGCTGCTGATAAAATGATCTTTTTTTCTAAAGGTGTTGTTTTTTCTTTTTGTTGCTCATCCGTGTCGCAGCCAGTCATGGTCATTAACACGGTTATTACTAATACAATACGAAGAGAACGGACACGTTTCATTACTTTACCTTCCCATGAGTGAAGAGCATAAAAATAGTAAGTATAACAAGTCTTAACCAAAGGCATTGCTTGTTTTTTGCACTCAATGAGTCGGTGTTATTATTGTAATAATTTCTTGTTGATCTTGCCTATTTAGCTGCGCATTGAATTGAAAAACTCTTCGTTGGTCATTGATGCTTGAAGCTTATCAAATAAGAATTCCATTGCATCCAGATCATCCATTGGATGAAGAAATTTACGTAAGATCAATAGTTTTTGCAATTCTTCATCATTGACTAATAAGTCTTCTCGGCGTGAACCAGAACGTTTGATATTGATAGCAGGGTAGACGCGTTTTTCTGCAATTCGACGGTCAAGGTGTGTTTCTGAGTTACCCGTACCTTTAAATTCTTCATAAATCACGTCATCCATTTTAGAGCCAGTATCAATCAATGCGGTAGCAATAATCGTCAGACTGCCACCTTCTTCAATATTACGTGCTGCACCAAAGAAACGTTTAGGACGTTGTAATGCGTTGGCATCAACACCACCAGTAAGTACTTTGCCTGATGAGGGAACGACGGTATTGTAAGCACGTGCTAAGCGGGTAATGGAGTCAAGTAAAATAACCACATCTTTTTTATGTTCAACAAGACGTTTGGCTTTTTCAATAACCATTTCAGCAACTTGAACATGGCGTGATGCAGGCTCATCAAAGGTTGATGAGACGACTTCACCTCTCACCATACGCGACATTTCGGTTACTTCCTCTGGACGTTCGTCAATTAGAAGGACGATTAGCTCGCTGTCTGGGTGGTTGGTGGCAATACTTTGTGCTATGTTTTGTAGCATCATCGTTTTACCCGCTTTGGGAGGGGCGATGATCAAGCCACGCTGCCCTTTACCTATAGGGGCAACGATATCAATAACACGGGCAGTTATGTCTTCTGTACTGCCATTGCCCCGTTCTAAGCGCATGCGCTCATCAGGATGCAGTGGTGTTAGGTTTTCAAAAAGTACTTTGTTACGGGTATTTTCAGGCGCGTCATAGTTGATTGTATCAACTTTAAGCATGGCGAAATAACGTTCGCTTTCTTTTGGTGGACGTATTTTTCCTGAAATAGTATCTCCCGTGCGCAGACCAAAACGTCTTATTTGACTGGGAGATACATAAATATCATCAGCACCCGCAATATAGTTACTATTGCTTGAGCGTAGGAAGCCAAAACCATCTTGGAGTATTTCAAGTACACCGTCGCCATAAATATCATCGCCTTTTTTAGCGGTTGCTTTGAGGATAGCAAAGATAATGTCTTGTTTGCGAGAGCGGGACAGACCGTCTATGCCAACTGACTTTGCAGTATCAAATAGCTCGGCAGTCGGTTTTTGTTTTAATTCAGTAAGATTCATAGGGTTAGATAGCTGTAGAAATTAATGGCCCCTTGTTAAGTTTAAGTGGCGTAAGTGGCGTAAAGGTATTATGACTATTCAAATGCTGGGGCAGTGTACCGCGTAATATTTTTTGCCAGAGTGGCTAGATTTAGATAAAACAAAGTCAGTGCTAGTTCGACTTGCTAAGGAAGAATGTAACACAGCTTTATAAACGAGTCTACTGTATTGTTGTTAGCTATTGGGCAGCCTGCTTGAGTGATGATAGCATAAGCTTTTTAGTTCTTCTACCTAACGCCTAAGCTAATCCATAGTTAACCTATAGAGAGTCAGATAATCCACATGAGTGGCTGGAACAAAAAATGGGAACGTAATTATCTGAACATCTATATCTTTGTCTAATCATTGATGCCGTTGCTATGCGGCCTTTATCAGGCTGAGCCATTGGTTTGTTATGTTTTCAAAACTTAGATACTGGATTGAGGCTTGTGCATTCTGTTTGAATTTTTCTTGCAGGGCAGTATCACTATGCAACGTATTGATTGCACTTGTTAATGCCGTAACATTTTCAGCTTCGACTAATAAGCCGTTTTCATTGTGCTGGATGATTTCATTAGGCCCTGTTGGACAGTCAAAGGAAATGCAAGGACAACGACAAGCAAGGGCTTCAAGTAGTATATTTGGAAATCCTTCATGTCGGCTTGAAAGCGTAAAAAACTGTGCTTTACTGTAATAGGCAAAAGGATTAACAACACTGCCTTTTAAGAGTACTTTATCTTCTAACTGATGCTGTTGGATAAGTGTATTTAAAGTTGCTCTTTCTTCACCTTCACCCAGTATAATCAGCTTTAGCGTTTCACTTGCATCTGAGGCTGCAAATGCCTCTATTAAAAAATCAAAGCCTTTTTGTTGGTCTAAACGACCGACGGCAAGAATAAAGGGGGCTGTTTCCTCAATATCTTCTGTTGAAAGCTTTACCGCTTTTTCTATGTCAATGGCATTATAAATGGTCGTCGTATTTTTTAGCCCAAAGTCGTTGATTAAGGTTTTTTCTATTGCTTTAGAACAGGCAACGACTTTTTTAGCATTAGGATATATGCGTGGAATGAGTTTGTGGTAAATTATTTCGAGTGCAGCAGGGTTGTCTCGTACGGATGTAATGGTCTCTCTTGAGGCCAGAGTACTAGGTAAGCCTGAAGATTCAAGGAAAGAATAAATGGCATCAAATTGCTCTTTTTTGAATAGTTTACGCAATACTAGTGTGCGCTTTAGCAAGGTGGTGGCTTTTCCAAGCGTATTACCTTTGGCAATAATATTGAGGTTGATTAATTTTCCACCATGTGGGTAATAGTTATTTCGTGCATCAAAGAGGATAACGGTTACATCATGTTGCTCCTTTTCCATGGCAAATGATAAATTAGAAACAGTGCGCTCTGCGCCACCGTGCCCGAGTGATTGAATAAGAAATGCAATTTTCATAATACGTATTTTAAGATGTCTTGTAAGTGTATTGTCGATAGGTTCTAATCGGTTGCTAGGATTGTATTTAGTTATAATTGAGAAAAATTGAATTGACCCGTGGT
>CAYNGN010000226.1:0-5144 GCA_964396615.1 uncultured Thiothrix sp.
AATGGAGACAGGCTATGATGTATTGCTTGACGATCGAAATATGCGCCCAGGAGCGATGTTTGCTGATTTAGAACTTGTTGGTATTCCACATCGTTTGGTGATATCAGAACGTGGTTTAGGTAATAACGAACTTGAATATAAAGCCCGTCAGGCCGATAAAGCAGAAACATTTTCTGTTGATAATGTCACTGCATTTCTTGCTACAAAAATAGCTTAATTAGCGTTACTACACTACGATTGCTATAAAACATCTTGCTGAAACAACCTCTCCCTCCTCTTTTTAAAAAAGAAGAGGGACTTTTGCTATAAAGCCCACAAAATGGCATACAATTTCACCCGCGCAATAAACTAACTTCCCCGAGGAAAACACATGACAGCCAAGCTCCCTGTAACCCGAGCACTGATTAGCGTCTCGGATAAAACCAATATTGTAGAATTTGCCCACTATCTTGCTAAAAAAGACATTGAAATTATCTCAACAGGTGGAACGGCTAAATTATTAACTGAACATGCTATTCCTGTTATTGAGGTATCTGATTACACAGGTTTCCCTGAAATGATGGATGGACGTGTGAAAACGCTACATCCCAAAATACATGGAGGTATACTCGGTAGACGTGATATTGATGCCGCTGTTATGCAAGAACATAACATTCCTGCTATCGACCTTATTATTGTCAATTTGTATCCCTTTGAAGCCACTATTGCAAAGCCAGACTGCACCTTAGAAAATGCGATTGAAAATATCGACATTGGTGGCCCCACAATGGTGAGAGCCAGTGCTAAAAACCATGAACATGTTACTATTATTGTTGACCCTAAGGACTATCAAACCATTGAGCAAGAACTGGAACAAAACCAAGGGGCAATTAGCCCTGCCGTTCGCCTTGATTTAGCCACAAAAGCCTTTGAGCATACTGCCCGTTATGATGGCATGATTGCAAACTACCTAGGCACTAAAATTAATAACACGGATTCAATCTTCCCACGCACCTTTAACTTACAACTCGATAAAACACCGATTTCTATGCGCTATGGTGAAAACCCACATCAACAAGGCGCATTTTATATTGAGAAAAATCTAACCGAAACCTCTATCTCCACCACAAAACAAATTCAAGGCAAAGACCTATCGTATAACAATATCGCTGATACTGATGCTGCCCTTGAGTGTGTAAAGCAATTTAGGGACAAACCTGCTTGCGTCATTGTCAAACATGCTAACCCTTGTGGTGTTGCTTATGGTGATTCATTGCTTAATGCTTATGATCGAGCATTTCAAACAGATCCAGAATCTGCCTTTGGTGGCATTATTGCCTTCAATCAAATGCTCGATGCTGCAACAGCGCAAGCTATTGTTGACCGCCAATTTGTTGAAGTTATTATCGCCCCTATCTTATCACCCGAAGCCATTGCAATTATGAGTAGTAAGAAAAATGTCCGTTTACTAGAATGTGGTGAGTTTTCAACAGCACAAGCAACACATGAGCGTTTTGAATATAAACGTGTTAATGGTGGCTTATTAGTACAAAACGCTGACTTAAGCTTATACAATGACTTAACCGTGGTTTCAACACGACACCCCGATCAAGCAGAAATGGATGAGCTATTATTTGGCTGGAAGATCGCTAAGTTTGTTAAATCAAATGCAATTGTTTACACCAAAGGACAAATGACTATTGGTGTCGGAGCAGGACAAATGAGCCGTATTAACTCCGCCCGTATTGCGGGAATAAAAGCACAACATGCTGACTTAGACGTAAAAGGCTCCATTATGGCCTCAGATGCCTTTTTCCCTTTTAGAGATGGCATTGATGCCGCAGCTGCAGCAGGTATTACGGCAGTGATTCAACCTGGTGGATCACTGCGTGATGAGGAAGTTATCACTGCTGCCAATGAACATAATATGGCAATGATATTCACTGGCATGAGACATTTTAGACACTAAATAAAGACCCTCTATCATTTTTCACCTAAATAATTTCTTAGATGAGATGAGTATTGCTTATTATTTTTAAACCAATAGCTATTTGAATACAGCAGGCTGGCTTTATTGGGTAAAAGTAACAAGTGATACTCGCCAAACAATTAACCACCTCATTTTCTGTCTCATTTTTGCAAAACTACGCTGCAAAAAAATGAAGTAATCCTGTAAAATCAATTCTTTTTTGCTACAGTTAGCGAGCATATCCAGCAATCGCAGTCATTATTATCTAGAGTAATGTTTAACTATTACAAGAAATGTTATTGATATGTTCCACACAGAGTCAAAACGCTCCTCAACAGCAAGCTTGATGCGCTTTTTTTGACAAAAGAGATAAAAGCATGTTAGCTAACTATATCAAATACGCCCTTGCAATAAGTGCACTACTCATCAGTACTCTAACGTATGCTGAATCCATCATATTCAAAAAAATCAACTATTCACCTGATAACAATACACAAATATCTGTTTCTATAAAGCAAAACAAAGTCATCGCTCTCAATATGAAAACGCATAACCAAATGATGCTACAAAATATTGATACGATTCCTGACTATGCACGTGATTTATGGTTAGAAGACTTTAATTTTGATGGCATGCAAGATATTGCTATCACAACCAGCTCTGACACGGATGGTATGAACCAAGCCTATACCATTTTCACATGGAATCCAACACTACAAAATTTCATCCCTCTGCCTTTTTCTGCAATACTCAGCAATATTGAACGCATCAGTAAGAAAAAAGAATTACGCAGCTCCTATAAGTCGGACGGCTTTTGGCGTGAGGATAGTTACCGTTTTAACCAACAACACGTACCTTATCTTTACAGTCGCGCAGAGCTTTTAGCTATAGATGCTTGGTATACTGAAATATACAGTGCAACGCAACCACAGCAAATGATAAACCACTTTATCTCTACCAGTGGTCGTGGCAGCTATCCTAACCAATATGTATTTGGACACATAATAGCAAAAAACACACCACTTTATGATGCCCCCCTACCTTCAACCCTCAAGCATATATTTCTTAACATAGGTACTAAAGTCAAATTAATTGATTTTAAGAAAAACCAACACGGTTTAAATTGGCTTTATATACGCACCTATACCAAAAACCCAATAGAAGGTTGGACTCCATTGATGAATGTTAATTTAGAATAACAATGAGTCATCATTAAGCGTGCCTAATCATCTGCCGAATATCAACACGCATTACTAATAAAGCCCCCAAATAGATAACCGCCGCTGCCAAAATCATCCCTAATAAAGCCGTAAGACGTGGCATAATTGAAGCCTCTTGCCACCAGCTATCAGCAGGCAATAACAACCAAATAGCCGCTGCCATAAGCAGAAGTGCAACCACTATCTTCAACAAATAACCATACCAACCTGCTATTGCCCCTATCACCTTATCCTTACGCAGTAAGATATAAAGCATTGCGGCATTAACACACCCTGCAAGCGCAACAGAAAGTGCTAATCCTGCATGCGGACCAATAATTCCTAGCTTATGCCAAGGATAAACGATGGCAATGCTGAATAGCATATTCACAAATAAGGCAATAATCCCTACTTTTACAGGTGTTTTTGTATCCTGACGAGAATAAAAACCAGGCGCTAGAATTTTTACTAAAATGAATGCAGGAAGTCCTATTGAGTACGTCATTAAACTCAGACTTGCCATTTCAACATCATGCCATGCACTTGGATTATAAATGACCGTTACCAGAATAGGCTTTGCCAGCAGTAACAAGCCAACCATTGCTGGCAATGAAACCATTACCGCAAGCTTAATCGCCCAATTCAACGTTTCACTAAATGCGTCTTTATTAGTCGTCGCATAATCCTTAGAAAGTTTTGGTAAGATAATAACACCTAATGCAACACCAAATAAGGCTAAAGGCAGCTCAACAAAACGGTCTGAACTATACAGCCATGAGATAATCCCTGTGCCTAACAAAGAAGCAATTGCTGTATTTAACAATAAATTAACTTGTGCAACAGAAGAACCAAATAAAGCAGGTATCATCAGTTTAAGGATTTTTTTCACTCCAGCATGCGCTTTTTTAAAGCGTAATCGTGGTAGCAAACCTAAACGATATAAAGCAGGCAACTGAAACAGTAATTGTGCAATACCACCAATAAAAACCCCCCAAGCGACTGCTTTAATCGGTTCATCAAAATGAGGAGCCCACCATACCATCGCAGCAATCATCACGACATTGAGAAGTACGGGGGTAAACGCAGGCACAGCAAAACGTCCCCATGTATTTAAAATACCACTCGCAAATGCAGAAAGAGAAATAAAGAGAATATAAGGAAAGGTAATACGCAATAATTCACCTGCTAACTCAGGTTCTGCCCCTTCTTTTAGCTGAAAACCAGGGGTAATCGCAGTAATAATAAAAGGTGCCGCAATAACACCAATCAAGGTAATAAAAAATAAAATAACAAACAACATTCCTGCCACATGATCAATTAAATCTTGTGTACTTTCTTTGCTTTTCGTTGCCTTATACTCCGCAAGAACAGGCACAAAAGCTAACGAGAATGCTCCTTCTGCGACCAGACGACGTAATAAATTGGGAATACGATTAGCAGCAACAAAAGCATCTGTTGCCCCACCAACAGCAAACAAATGGAAAAAAACCATGTCACGTACTAAACCTAACACACGCGAAATCATGGTCATTGCTGAGATTACCGCTCCAGAGCGTAATAGTCCGCCCATAGGTTATTCCTTGTTCAAAATAAAGAAACTGAAATATACCGTAAATCCAACTTTACACATACCACAAAAAACAGCTAATACACATTAATATACTTAGTCGTCTAAATCCTTAAGTAACCGTTTAAATTGCGGAGATGATTTTAATAATTGACGACCCGCATCAATTAAACGACTTACTTGCTGATTACCCAACTCCAATGAGGTTTCAACATGACTTAAATCTTCAGCAAGATCGGGTGGGAGTTGTTTAAAGTTTAACTCGGCCATATAAAATTCAATTTCATCACAATCAGGCGATGGAAACTGTTCGCATCGCCCCTGAATGACCTGTAGTTTCCAGTTTGCAAAGCGACTTTCAAGTAAATCTAAGGTTTCATTATTGTAGCGCTGTGATTGAATAGTCGTTACCGCTCCTAATGTTGAAGCT
>CAYNGN010000227.1:0-5128 GCA_964396615.1 uncultured Thiothrix sp.
TGACTCTCAGTAGGTACAGGTGCAGCCGTCATTGGTCTAAACATCATCATGCGTAACAATAACATTTCAAAGCCACTACGTGGATCAGGCGACAATGGGATATCCTTACGCCCATTTAAGGCTATTTGATAATACAATTGCACATCTTCCATCGCTAAACGTGATGCCAATTGTTGAATATTCTCTTCATCAAGCATACGATCAGGCACCGCTTGCAATAATGCCACTTGATTTAACAATGAAATCAAACTATCTGCTGCGGCCTCAAAATCAGCGACTTGCCCTGCCATATCCTCAACAGTATCAAGTAAACACTGACCATCACCCTCAGCAACAGCGTTTAGCAACGTTAGCAACCAATCCTGAGAAATGGTTCCCAACATAGCAGACACATCATCCGCTTTTAATGCGCCAGCACCAAAAGCAATCGCTTGATCCATTAAACTCAATGCATCACGCATACTACCATCAGCGGCACGTGCTAATGGCTTCAATGCAGCCGCTTCAAAAGTAATGGATTCTTGTTGCAAAAGATACTGTAAATGCCCTTGAATAAGATCAAGTGGCATACGTTTCAGATTAAACTGTAAACAACGCGATAAGATAGTAGCAGGGATTTTTTGTGGATCAGTTGTTGCAAACAGAAATTTCACATGCTCGGGTGGTTCTTCTAGCGTCTTTAGCAAGGCATTAAAACTATGCCCTGAAAGCATGTGTACTTCATCAATAAGGTAGATCTTAAACCGTCCACGTGTAGGCGCATAATGCACATTATCCAACAGCTCTCGTGTATCTTCAACTTTCGTTCGTGAGGCGGCATCAACTTCAAGTAAATCAACAAAACGCCCTTCCGTAATTTCCTGACAACTAGCACATTCACCACAGGGGGTAGCCGTTATACCTGTTTCACAATTAAGGCACTTAACCAAAATACGCGCTATTGTTGTTTTACCAACACCACGTGTCCCCGTGAATAAATAAGCATGATGCAGTCGTTGTTCTTCAAGCGCATTGATTAAGGCACGTAAGACATGTTGCTGACCCACCATTTGCTTGAAATTTTGTGGTCGCCATTTTCTTGCAAGAACCTGATAACTCATCGGAATAGATTAACTGCCAAAGGAAACCACCATTATAAAGCTATTATTACAGATAGCTATTTCAAAAAAACAGCACTTTTAAACAGATTAGAAAGAAAAGTTAAATGTTGGAGGCGATCCACACTAGCCACATCCCAGCGCCCGAATCTACTGTTACCGTTGCTCCCTTCCGGGCCTGGCGGGATTCACAGCTTCTCGTCGCGAGAGAACCAATGCAGATCACCCTAATAATGAGCGCGAATTATGGCTGATTATTAGACCTTCGGCAAGCAATTGTCGTAATACCTTCTATAATTCACCTTGCCGCCCTCGTAAAACACGGTAAAATCCAGCCATTTTTCACTATTATATAATTTTTCACCTAAATAATTTCTCAGAAAAACGAACGATTAACCAAGAAACTTAATTAAGCCTATTATCATGAATATCAGCAAAATCCTTGAAGAGTATATCAGTCATGCATTACACCTCGCAGGCGCTCCAAAAAATACTCCCGCCATACTGAAACCATCCAATCACCCTGAATTTGGTGATTATCAAGCAAATGGCGTAATGGGAATTGCTAAAACCCTTAAAACCAACCCAAGAGCGTTAGCAACTAAAGTCGTTAAACACTTACGCTTACAATTAGAGGGTATAGCAACAAAAGTAGAAAGTGCTGGTCCTGGTTTTATCAATATCCGCCTTGATAATAAATGGTTAGCAAAACAAGCTAATCTAGCACTACAATCAGCAACACATGGCATAGACAAAACCAACACACCACAAACCATTGTCGTTGATTACTCTGGTCCTAACCTTGCCAAAGAAATGCATGTCGGTCACTTACGTTCAACCATTATTGGTGATGCGGTGGTACGCACGCTGGATTTTTTAGGACACAACGTAATTCGTCAAAACCATGTGGGCGACTGGGGTACACAATTTGGTATGCTCATTGCTCATATGACCAGTCAAACAGCAAGCGATCTATCCATAAAACTTTCTGACCTAGAAACATTTTATCGTGAAGCCAAAATACGCTTTGATAAAGAGCCTGAGTTTGCTGAAACAGCACGAAACTATGTGGTAAAACTGCAAGCTGGCGATACCGAATGCTTAACCCATTGGCAACAATTCATCGACATATCCCTCCAACATTGCGCTGAAGTCTATCAACAACTCAATGTGTTGTTGATAGACGATGATGTAAAACCTGAAAGCTCATATAATAATGACCTGCCACAAGTCATCACCGACCTTGATCAAGCAGGCTTACTCATCAAAAGTGATGGCGCGCAATGTGTCTTTATGGACGAATTTACAGGCAAGGATAATGCACCCTTACCTGCCATTGTACAAAAATCAGATGGTGGCTATCTCTACGCCACTACTGACTTAGCTGCCTTACGTTATCGTCAGCAAACCTTACAAGCAACACGCATGTTATATTTCGTTGATGCTCGTCAAAACTTACATTTAAAACAGGTGTTTAGTATTGCAAAAGCGGCTGGATTTGTTAACAAAACAACCTCATTAGAACATATGCCCTTTGGTACGATGATGGGCAAAAATGGCAAACCCTTTGCTACCCGTACAGGTGGTACTGCCAAGCTAATTGATCTACTAAATGAAGCACAAGAGCGTGCCTTTGAGCTTGTCACGAAGAAAAATCCTGAGCTTGATTCCAACACATGCAAACAAATTGCCCTTAACGTTAGCATTGGTGCCGTCAAATATGCTGATTTATCAAAAAACCGCACCTCTGACTATATTTTCAACTGGGATACCATGTTGAGTTTTGAAGGCAATACTGCACCTTATTTACAATATGCAGTCGCACGTATTAGTAATATTTTCACTAAAGCAGGAACGGATACTTATAATACAGAAGCAGCACTTATCATCAATGAGAAAGCAGAGCATCAACTTGCTCTCAAACTTTTACAATTCAATGATGCTATTCATATAGTCGAAAAAGAAGGTACGCCCAATACACTTTGCCATTACCTTTATGAACTAGCAGGAAATTTCATGACGTTTTATGAAGCCTGCCCTATTCTAAAATCGGACAAAGAGACTAAAGAAAGCCGCTTAAAGCTGGCAAAGCTCACCAGTGAAATCCTCAAAACAGGACTTAGCTTACTAGGTATAGCGACAATGGATCGAATGTAATGCAATAAATGTAACATCTATAAAAGTGATTATTTATTTTATGCTTCATTTTTAGTACACTACGACGCGAAAATATTACAACACCAACAGCGTGATAGATTATGGACGATTTTATACCCGGTCAACGATGGATCAACGATGCTCAATTGCAACTCGGCTTAGGCACAGTGCTGTCATCTGATGTTCGCTCCGTCACCCTTGTTTTTCTTGCCACAGGAGATAGCCACACTAACTCGCGGCACTCAGCCCCCCTCACCCGTGTGCATTTTTCTATTGGCGATAAAATAATTAGCCATAAAGATGAAGCAATAACCATCACCAAGGTAACAGAGGCACAAGGCCTCCTCACCTACATTGGCATCAATGAAACAGGGCAACTGACTGAAATTGATGAACCATTACTTAATAATTTTATCCAGCTTAATCGCCCTATTGAACGTCTTTTCAATGGACAAACTGATAAGAACAAATGGTTTGAACTGCGTCAAGAAACCCTGCAACACCTCAATACGCTAACACATTCTAAGCTACGCGGCTTAATAGGTGGACGAACCAGTCTTATCCCTCATCAACTCTATATTGCTCATGAAGTTGCCAATCGGTATGCACCACGTATTTTACTCGCTGATGAAGTAGGCTTAGGAAAAACCATTGAAGCAGGTATGATTTTGCACCAACAATTAGTGACTGAACGCATACAACGCGTGCTAATTATTGTGCCTGAAAGCCTTGTGCATCAATGGCTGGTTGAAATGCTCAGACGTTTTAATCTGTTATTCCATATCTTTGATGAACAACGTTGTACTGATATTTTAGAAAGCGGTGAAGCAGAAAACCCCTTTCAGACCGAGCAACTTATTCTTTGTTCACAAGAATTTCTCACTCAGACGACAACTTCTTTTCAACAATGCCGAGACAGCCAATGGGACTTATTAGTCGTTGACGAGGCACACCATTTACAATGGTCAGAAGAAAAAGCCAGCCATGAATATGAAGTGATTGAAGAACTGGCATTGCAAACCAAAGGTGTTTTACTATTAACCGCCACACCTGAACAACTTGGCAAAAAAAGCCATTTTGCACGCTTGCGTTTACTGGATCCCAATCGTTTCCCTAGCTTTGAAGCTTTTAAAGAAGAAGAAAAGCATTATGAGCCTATTGCTCACGCCATTGAACAATTAATGGATCGGAAAATGCTAGAACGGGGACTTGATCGTGAGGCACAAACCTTACTGGAATCGTATAGTACTGAAGGTGATAACCAACAGCATATTGATACTTTACACGATGAAACACGCACAAAAAAAGAAAAAATTAATGCCCGAAACATACTCATAGATCACCTACTTGACCGTCATGGTACGGGGAGAGTGTTATTTCGTAATACACGTAGTGCCATCAAAGGCTTTCCTAAGCGCAAACTTTATGCCTATCCATTACCCTTGCCTGAGTGTTATCAACAACAAAACAATACGTCCATTCAATTATTGCTCAACCCCGAGTTATCACCTGAACAACCTAGCGGTGAAAACTGGGTAAAAGAAGACCCACGTGTTGCATGGTTATCCAGCTTTCTACGCCAACAAGGCACACAAAAAACCTTAGTCATCACGTCTAGTGCAACAACTGCTCTCGACCTTGCGCATACCTTACGGGTCAATGATGCCCTTCATGCTTCCGTCTTTCATGAAGAGATGAGCCTTATTGAACGTGATCGTGCCGCTGCTTTTTTTGCTGACCAAGAAGATGGTTCTCGTGTACTCATTTGTTCTGAAATTGGTAGTGAAGGACGCAATTTCCAGTTTGCCCATGCCATGGTGTTGTTTGATTTACCGCTTAACCCTGATTTACTCGAACAACGTATTGGTCGATTG
>CAYNGN010000228.1:0-230 GCA_964396615.1 uncultured Thiothrix sp.
TCAGTAGGTTCACACCAAGAACCAATGTGCCTATGCCAATAACGCCAATACTTAAACCAAATATAAGAGCCGATTGTGTGCTGACTTCACCTTTGACAAGCGGACGGTTTTGCGTACGTGCCATTTTTTGATCAATTTTTTGATCAATAATATGGTTAAAGACAGCAGCGGAGGCCGCTGCAAGCGCAATACCGATAGACCCTAGAATAACAAGATGCCATGGAGGTAGT
>CAYNGN010000228.1:260-5125 GCA_964396615.1 uncultured Thiothrix sp.
GACAACAGCTGTTAGCATAATAAGAGCTACCACTTTTATTTTACAAAGTTCGAGATAGTTAGGGAGGGTGGTCAATAGCGTTTTCATATAGTTTGTCCCAGTTATCCTAAGCGTGAGTATTTTAAAAGGCGTTTTAAGTCTTTAAGAATGCGTTTTACATTTGGCTCAGTTTGTGGATAAAGCATCATAAGGTTGCCAAGCGGGTCTATTAAATAGATGGTAGCAGAACCAGTATCTACGTTAGTTTGCTTAAATTGAGCAATAAACTTTGATGTTTCAGTGTTGGTATGCGTTAGGATAAGATCAGGGTAGCTTGTCTGCATGGCAGTGGCATCTGCTTCACCATTATTAGTAACTAGTACTGTACGGATGCGACGCATATGTTCATTCATCAGTGTTCTAACACGTTTTATGAGTAATAAGTGTTCTTGGCATAGTGTGTCGCATTTTGTAGGAGCAATTTGTAGTAATGTCCATTTCCCTTGCAAGACTGCTTTTGCATCTGCGGGTTTATTCCCTTGTAAAAGGTCAAGTGTTTCAATGGGTCTTGCGGGGTGAATGAGTGTGCCATAATTGACTGTTTTGCTTCCCATACCTAAGCGCTCTTTATTCATATAGACTAAGCTGCCAAGTATAATCGGGGCTATAAATGCGACGACAATAATGATAAAAGATCGTTTTGATGAGTTCATATAGTTACTTGCTTTTTAAATGATATTGAGTATTTTATGTATTGTTTTTACTGTGTCTAGCAATGTTTAAATTTGGCGTTATGTTGGGTCTACGTATTGCTATGTAGATGGTGATTGATTGCTATCACTGTCAACAGTAAAAAGGCAGCGATGATATTATGAAGAACAGCGATAGACAAAGGCAAGGCTAAAACGACATTTAAGATGCCAAGACTGACTTGTGTACCAAGTATAATGAATAAAACACTCGCTATTTTTCGCAGTGTTTGTTGTTTGAATAATGCAATACCTAAAAAGATAAGATAAAGGCTGAGTACTAAGGCACCTATACGATGGGTGACTTGGATAGCCGTTCGTGCAGGGTTTTCAAGAATGCCAAATTCATAGTTAGTATTTGCAGTATGTGAAAGAGTGAATGCATTGGAAAAATCCATGTTAGGCCACCATTGTGTTGCACAGGTTGGAAACGATGTTCCACAAGCAAGTGCTGCGTAGTTAGTACTTGTCCAGCCACCTAGGAAAATTTGCAAGCAAACTAAGAGTAAGCCGATTGCTGCGGCTAGTTTTAGTGCAGGCGAGTATGTTGAAAAATGTAAGGAGTAGGTGTAACTCTTGTTGTTTTTATTGTTTAAATAAAGCCAACCAATAAGTGATAGTGTTGTTAAGCCACCAATGAGATGAGCAGAGACAATAACTGGGCTGAGTAGCATCGTGACTGTCCACATGCCTAATAATGCTTGAAAGGTGACGACAGCTAACAATATAAAAGGAAGCAGTGGGGATTGCTTATATTTGCTTTTGAAAGAAATAAAAAATATAAATAAAATAAGTAAACCTAATGTTCCCGCAACATAGCGATGAATCATTTCTTTCCATGCTTTGCCTGCTTCTAAAGGCCGTTGATAATCACCACCTTTTACTTGTTCAGGTACACCAATATGTCCATAGCATCCAGGCCAATCTGGACAGCCAAGACCTGCATCAGAAAGGCGCGTATAGGCTCCTAGCGCAACAACAACAAGCGCTAAAATAAGGGCAAGAAAAAGTATGCGAGATAGCAATTTTTGTGAATGTGGCATGGAAATGGTGTGTCGTCCTTAAATGATTATTTTTTATTTTAGTGGTGATTTGTCAGCTACTGTCATCATCCTGTAATTTCACGCTACAAAATCCTATGTGGAATATAAGGCATCATGTGTCATGGGTGTGTTAGATAGCACACTAAACGTATTTTTTCAATATTACAGAGCTTTTATTGGGTTGCTAACCATGTTTTGATGATGGGTATAATTATATTTTAATATAACTATATTAGTCGCTTAAAATTTAATCTTTTAAATAAGTTTTTTTTATTTTAAAGGCAGGTTCCTTTATTTGACGGTAGTGTTGGAATTTTATTTATAGACGATGATTTTATTGTTTTTTATTGTTTATTATGGTGTTATAGATGGGTTTTGTGAGGTGGTAGTCGCTATTGTGTTGTGTATTATTAGTCGTTTTGTAGTGAAAAATCACTGCAAATAAAAGTGCATTAGTTAGTGGACTATTTTAAATTGAAACTGTAGACTGCGCGGGAGATTTAGGAGGGTAGCCTTTGGCTTGGGTTCGTTTAGAGCTGTGTTATTTGCCTGATGGTCGATGAATGTGGTGAATGATTTTACAATGCTCGTTGCTGACGATCCTAAATTTACGCTACTTTGTAGTTTTTTATGTGCAGGATAGATTAAAAATTAAATATATAAGGTGGACTCAATTCATTTGAAGTCTGCATGTTTGTATCGTTAGGAGAATAACTTTCAAGTATATTTGTATGGTTCTATATCTATGCAAGTGTTTTGCGAGTCTTTTTGTATTTTAAACTGCTAATAATGATTTTATAGATAAGTACAAAAAACAAACTGCCCAACTTAGGAAATTTAGCGGTTCGCTGTAGTTTTTGTTTCAGTGTACTCACGAAATTTTTTATGTGTTAAATATCCTACTTAAGACAATGAGATGATGAGTAAAATAACTTTCTGTTTTCATTGGCGAATGTGGGTTTTTTTTGCAGGTTTTTAACGAGTTGATTTAAATATGCCAGATGATAAATGGGGATGAAGCCAACTTGGAGTCGAACACTTGTGGTAGTACTTAAATGTTAAACCACAATGATCTCAAATATCAGAGGAGGCAGTATGTTGAGTACTGGTTATTCAATACATTCACCGTCGCGCTATAAATTAGCGCCTTTTTTGTTAATGCTCATCTTGATGGTGTGTTTGCCGGCAATGGCACATGCTGACTTTGGGTTTAATTTGCCAGAAGGTGTAACACCGATCAGTAATGACATATATGGCTTGCATATGATCATTTTCTGGGTCTGTGTTGTTATTGGTATTGTGGTATTTGGGGTGATGATCTATTCAATGATCTTCCATCGTAAATCAAGAGGTGCAGTGGCTTCTAATTTTCATGAAAGTACCGCTATTGAGCTTATTTGGACACTGGTGCCATTAGCGATACTGGTTATTATTGCTGTACCAGCTACCCGTGTATTGATTGATTTGGAAAATACTGATGAAGCTGATATGACCGTGAAAATTACGGGCTATCAGTGGAAATGGCAATATGAATATCTTGATGAAAAGATAAGTTTCTTTAGTAATTTATCAAAGGGGACGCGTGAAGCAGCTTATGACACAGCAAAAAGAGAGTCGATTGATAACTACCTATTGGATGTTGATAATCGTTTAGTATTGCCTATTAACAAACGTATCCGTTTCTTAATGACCTCTAAAGATGTTATCCATTCATGGTGGGTTAGAGATTTGGGGGTAAAGCAAGATGCTAACCCAGGTTTTATTAATGATTCATGGGCAACAATTACTAAACCGGGGGTTTATCGAGGTCAATGTGCTGAGCTATGTGGTAAAGACCATGGTTTTATGCCGATTGTTGTTGAGGCAAAAACACAAGAAGATTATGATGTTTGGATCAAAGAACAGCAAGCTATTGCAGTAGCTAAAGAAAAGGCTGGTGATAGAGAGTGGACTAAAGATGAGCTAATGGTTAAAGGGCAAGAGGTCTATAGTACTTCCTGTGCAGCTTGTCATGGTGTAACAGGTCAAGGTGTTCCTGGTGCGTTCCCTACAATGGCGGGTAGTAAAATAGTAACAGGTGATGTGAAAGAACATATCAAGATTGTTATGGATGGTAAGGCAGGTACTGCAATGCAAGCATTTAAAGGACAGTTGGATGATGCAGCGATGGCGGCCATTATTACTTATGAAAGAAATGCGTTTGGCAATAATACGGGTGACATAGTTCAACCTGCCACAATTAAAGCGGCAAGATAGAGGAGGCTGGAAATGGCAACAACAACGTCGGATATACAAACCGAAATTGATAAACATGATGATCATGCAGGTCATGATGATCACCATCATGGGCCTGAAAAAGGTCTAATGCGTTGGGTAAAGACAACGAATCATAAAGATATTGGTACGCTTTATTTATGGTTTGCTTTTGCAATGCTATTAATTGGCGGAGCAATGGCAATGGTTATTCGTGCTGAACTATTTCAGCCAGGGTTGCAACTCGTTGAACCTCAATTCTTTAACCAAATGACCACGCTACACGGTCTTATTATGGTTTTTGGTGCGATTATGCCTGCCTTTGTCGGCTTGGCTAACTGGCAAATTCCTTTAATGGTTGGTGCGCCTGATATGGCGCTGCCTCGAATGAACAACTGGAGTTTCTGGATTCTGCCTTTTGCGGGTGCAATGCTACTTAGCACATTATTTATGCAAGGTGGTGCTCCTGCATTTGGTTGGACATTCTATGCGCCACTTTCGACGACTTTTGCGCCAGACAGTACAGACTTCTTTATCTTTGCGATTCACATGTTAGGTTTCTCTTCTATTATGGGCGCGATTAATATTATTGCAACTATCCTTAATATGCGTGCACCTGATATGCGTTTAATGGATATGCCTTTATTTGTTTGGACATGGTTAATTACCGCTTTCTTATTGATTGCTGCAATGCCTGTACTTGCAGGTGCAGTGACCATGATGTTGATGGATCGTAATTTTGGTACCAGCTTCTTTGATGCAGCTGGTGGTGGTGATCCTGTTTTATTCCAGCATATTTTCTGGTTTTTTGGTCATCCTGAAGTTTATATTATGATTTTGC
>CAYNGN010000229.1:0-4856 GCA_964396615.1 uncultured Thiothrix sp.
GTAGTGACAATTTTTTTAATGCAGTGAGTGATCTACAACAATTTCGCTGTCCTTCAAGTCTGATGAATTAATATGAGCAAAAATGCAATTAGTTATTATGGAAAAATCCCCAGTCACGGTGATTTTATTTCACACCTTGTGCCGCGTACGTTTACGGGAGTGTGGGATGCATGGTTACAAGAGAGCCTTGTGCATTGGAAGGGGACGTTAGGAGAACGTTGGGTTGCTGATTATTTAACCATGCTGCCGTATCGTTTTATTCTTTCTTCAGGGATTGCGGGGGAGGTGGTTTGGTGCGGTGTTATTTTTGCCAGCAGAGATTATGCAGGACGGTTATTTCCCTTTACGATTTGTGTGCCCTTATCGGCTGCAAAAACGAATCCTTTCGTTTTATTTGATGCTTGTCAAGAATGGTTGACTGAGCTTGAACAAGTTGCAACACATTGTTTAATGGCTAATTTTAAGAAAGATGATTTGCATGGCTCTTTTCAAGCGGAGCTTGATCAGTTAGCTGCAAGATGGTCTAGTGTAATAGCGCATGATATATCCTACACATGTGCAAAAGTGCCAGAAGCAGCTATCCAAGATTTGTTTGCTTGGCATAGTCATACATTGGATCGGGCAGATCAGAGAGAAAACAAGGTAATAGGAAGAGCTTCATTAACAAGCCTTTCTTATCCTATGCTGGATGCAGTGTTAGCAGAATTTTGTCATGGCTATAGTTTATGGTGGACGAAGGATAATGATGACTTTTCTCTCTGTCAGGGATTGCCTACAAAAGAAATGACCTCCGCTTTTATTGATAAGCAATGGCAGCAAAGAGGATGGCTTCTGCATGGATAATAAATATTATCCAGTAGATCGTTTTCTGCTGATTTGTCTTAATTAAGCTAATGATTAAGATAATGATTTTAAACTATAAAACCTATTAAACGACTATGAAAAAGTATTGCTGGCAAGTTCATGGGTTAACGAATACAGGAAAAGTAAGGAAGCGTAATGAAGATAAGCTTTACTTAAATAATCAACAAGGACTCTGGCTCGTTGCTGATGGTGCTGGAGGTCATGCAAATGGGCATCTTGCAAGTTTAGCGGTGGTTGCTGCCTTTCGAGGGTATCAAGCAACACAACGTATAGGTAGTGATGTCCGACAGGTTATTAATTGTTTGCATAAGGCCAATCAGCTACTCGTTGAGCAGCAGGAGCGTTCAGGACAAGTATCAGGTAGTACAGCGAGTGTTATTATTTCTAATGGTCATACATTGGTTTGTATATGGTCAGGAGATAGTCCAATCTATCGTCTTAGAGATAATAAGCTAACTCGTTTGATTCAAGATCATAATCGAGTCGAAGCATTTATGCAGCAAGGCTTTTCTGCAGAGGAGTGCGAGGCTATACCCTATGCCCAATATTTAACACAGGCGATAGGGGCAGATGAGGACTTATGCGTACAGACGCAATGGTGTGATATACAAGAAGAAGATTGTTTAATTATTTGCAGTGATGGTATTACTAAAGAATTGAGTGATTCTCGTATTGAAGAAATTATGCAGCAGCATGAGGCATCTGCTGAAAAAATGAGTCAAGCATTGTTAGCAGAAACCTTAGATAAGGGTGCTAGGGATAATGCGACGATTATTTCAATACGCCTATCAATATGCAGATTTTAGTTAACCATTGACAAACATCGAGAATGCCTAATTATGGTGTTTTCTTTTGACGCTTTTCCTTTAAGCGTTTCATTTGTATTTCATAAGCATTAACAATTTCTTTATCTAAGAGTACTTGGAAGGATTCGGAAGCTTCTTCAGCAATATCATCATAGATTGAGGTGAATAGTTTCCACAGATTTGCCTCTCTTTTTAGAGGGATTCTTGAGCTAATGGGTCTATCTTTTTCTAATTTTTTTTGTAGGCTATTCGGTGCAAAATGTTTTTTGATGGTTGCAGTGAGGGCTTCTTGAATGGATGTTGCCATTGAGTATTCATGGGCGCTAATATCATCATAGGCCTCGTTTAATGCGTCAGCCAGTGTGAGGTAAGTATCGTCAGAATGGTTGGATGACGATGACAAGGTTTGTTTAAGCACAAAATGCGCATTGGGTAAAAATTTTAATGGATTATTTTCCCGTGGGGAAATGAGGGTATTATCGAGGTGTAAATGGTTTTTTGCTTCAGTACGTGAACGCAGTAAATTCATCGTTCCATCAATAGATGCTTTTAAGACGTGGCCAATGAGCTGATACGTTTCTTCAGTGGGCTGAATTCTACTGATATCGTCTACGCTTAAGCCTGCACTGAGTAATATCTGTGTAAGAGGATCTGTGTTATTCGTGTCAATGGTGAGTGTTTTATCTTTGTTTGGTTCTATTGATACTTCTTCTGGAATAATGTTTTCTGGTTTTTCTTTTTTTTCAGTATTTAACACTAAACTATCATCAGTGTTGTCAATATTTTGAATCTCAAGGGGGCGAGGTATTTTAGGGAGGGGATTATTATCCTTTGCAGAGGGGATTGTTGGGTCTAAAAATAGATCGTGGCTTTTATTTTTACGGTCATCTTTGTTGTTATTTTCATGAGTTTTTTCAGGGGGATGCTCAGTATCATTAGCTATATTGTCTTTTTCATCAAAAAAAAAGGCGTTGTGTGAATTTGCTGTTGTATCAACAGCGTGACGGTAAGGTTCTTCCTCTTGTGTTGGATTGAATATTTGATCAAAAGGATCATGATCATGTGTTGTTTCTAGTGCGAAAGAAGCTGTTTCTGTTTGCTTAAATGGCGTGAATGAATCATGTAGCGGGAAAGGTATATCTTCAACACTCTCATCCAGTTGGCTGACAATCAATGTATATTCGCCCATGATAATTTCATCAGATGCTTGAATTTTATGTTGATTGCCTCTGCCTAGTGGAGTGTGAGAGTGATTGATGAAAATCCCATTGGTACTGTTGTCAATGATGTAAAAATGGTTTTCATTAAACAGGATAGAGGCATGTTTTTTTGATAAGAAATTGTTTTGATCAGGAAGCGCCCAGTCATTACTGTTATCACGTCCAATACTTCCTCCCGTATGACTAAAGTGATGTTCTTCAGGGAAATGAGTTGTTTTACGTTGATGGTTTTTTACCGATAATGTAAGTAACATAACAAATAGTTTAATGTCTAATTGAGTGCTTAAAAGTATATTGAAAGTGAGATGGGAAGAAAAATAAAATGAACGCCTTAAAGATGCGTCTTATATTATTTTGTTTATCAACTATATCAATTTTATCAATTATAGCAACGGTTCTTATCTAGATAATACGATTCGTATTTGAATAACAGTATAGGTGTTGAATAAGCAAACATGTGTTGTTATTATGCATAGTGTGTCGTTTTTTGTGATATAAAGGGTATTTTTGTTCACCTTGTCAATAGGTGAAATGTACAGTCTAGCAGATTGTAGGGTAATTTCAGAGATGCATACGTTTTCAACTCCTGCATTGAATCTCAGATTATTTATCTAAATAGTTTTTGTAACAGATAAAAATAACTTTTTTATGACTGACATGCTGGAAAATGATTATTATGGGGTTTTTGTTAGTCATTACAAGTATATATAAGTATGATAAATAGCTATGTAACGGATAGCCTTGAAATAGGCACAGCGCTGAATAATTATGTTATTCAGTCAATACTTGGGCGTGGTGCATTTGGAATTACCTATCTTGCTCGCGATCAAAATCTTGAGCATCTTGTTGCTATTAAAGAGTATTTGCCACAAGAATTAGCGATGCGTAATGAGGATAATACAGTACATCCTTTTCCTGGAGAAAAAGGCGATTTATTCCGTTATGGATTAGAAAGTTTTTTGCGTGAAGCACGAACCATTGCAAAGTTTAGACATCCCAATATCGTGCGGGTATTAATGCTTTTTCGGAAGAATAAAACAGCCTATATGGTCATGGAATATGAGAAAGGGAAAACATTAAAGGAATATGTAAAAGATAACGGTGATGTATCTGAGCAAAGCTTGATTGATATTTTTTGTCCAATTAATGATGGGCTTTTATCCGTTCATCAACGTGGCTATATTCATCGTGATATCAAGCCCGATAATATTGTTATTCGTGATGATAATACGCCTGTATTAATTGACTTTGGTACGGCAAGAGATACTTTAAATTCAAATAGTGATGACCTCACACAAATATTTACCAATGGCTATGCGCCTTTTGAGCAATGCCATCCTACGTGGGCTAAGCAAGGGGCTTGGACGGATATTTATTCGTTAGGTGCAACGCTCTATTTTGCAATTACTGGAAAACGCATTATTGCTTCTCAACTGCGTATGGTGAATGATCCCTATGAGCCTTTGGCGACTGATTATGGTGAATCCTATAGCGCAAGCTTTCTCAAAGCGGTTGATGATGCACTTTTATTTCAGCCAAAGGAGCGTCCACAAAATTTAAAAGAATGGAATAATGCACTAAGTAAGCAAGCTAGAGCAGATGACTTAGCAAATGATTCAAAACTGCCACTATCTATGAATGATAAAGCAGAGAGTGAGATTAAAGAAGTCGAGAATACAGGCGTTTATTTAACACAGATTGCAGATAAAAAAATTAATGCAGTTAAAGGAAATAATGATACAACGGGGACTTCTAGTCCGAAACTACTGCTTGCTATCGTATTGCCTTTAGTCTTATTAGCGCCTGTTGCTTATTATTTTTATCCTTTTGATGGTACAGATAAAGTGCCCGCATCAAATGATGAGGGGGTAGCTAATCATACTCAAGATTCATTGAAAAATGAAAAAGAAATAAAAACCGAAATAAAAACTGAAATAAAAATAGAAAAGACAGAAAAGCAACAAGG
>CAYNGN010000229.1:4878-5123 GCA_964396615.1 uncultured Thiothrix sp.
GACTGTGGACGATAGTATCCCAACAGAAATAGCAACCTTTATTCATTCAGCAAAACTCCAGTTAGAAAAATCAACGTTATCATTTAGTGAGGCTATTGCCTTATGTGATTCCATCAATAAGCACATGAATGATGTTTTTTATAAGGAGTTGCGAGCTGTTTATTTGATAGCACTACAAAAAAGCCTTTCTTTTATGCCCAAGGCTGAGCTTCAAGAAAAACAGAGTGCATGGTTTGAGGTGCAAC
>CAYNGN010000230.1:0-5117 GCA_964396615.1 uncultured Thiothrix sp.
AAGATAGTAACACTAATATCATGCCGTGCTTCAAGCTTGCTAATTGCATTACGTTTTTCGTTTAATAAGAAGCTGGTTACTTCAACAGGTGTTTGTACAGAGACTTCATGTGTTTTATTCTTCATTGCTTCTTCTTCAAGCAATCTAAGAATAGATAGTGCAATTGACTCAACGCCACGAAAAGTACCATGACCACTACAGCGAGGACAGACGATTTGGCTTGATTCTCCAAGTGATGGACTTAGGCGCTGGCGTGACATTTCCAGTAAACCAAAACGCGAAATACGCCCTATTTGTACCCGTGCACGATCAAGTTTTAACAGTTCACGTAGCCGTTTTTCAACACCGCGTTGGTTGCGGTTAGGCATCATGTCGATGAAATCAATGACAATGAGTCCACCAAGATCACGTAAACGCATTTGGCGAGCAACTTCTTCTGCTGCTTCTAGGTTCGTGTTGTAGGCAGTTTCTTCAATATCTGAGCCTTTGGTTGCACGTGCAGAGTTTACATCAATGGATATGAGAGCCTCAGTATGGTCGATAACAATTGCACCGCCTGAAGGTAAGGTAACCTCACGCTCAAAAGCAGATTCTATTTGATGTTCAACCTGATAGCGGCTAAACAAAGGGATCGTCTTATCAGAATAATATTTTAATTTATTAAGATTACGCGGCATAACGGCTTTAACGAAATCTTGTGCTTGTTTGTAAATAGCCTGATTATCGATAATTATTTCACCAATGTCAGGACGGAAATAATCACGTAATGTACGGATAATTAAATTACTTTCTTGATAAAGCAGAATAGGGGCGGGGTGCTGTGTTTTTGCATGGCTAATAGCTGTCCAGATCATTTTGAGATAGTTAAGATCCCATGCAAGCTCTTCTGCTTCACGTCCTAGCCCTGCAGTGCGCACAATAACGCCACCACCTTCTACATTTAGCTCGTTGAGAATATTTTTAATACGATGACGATCTGCGCCTTCAATGCGGCGAGATACCCCTCCTGCACGTGGATTATTTGGCATTAATACCAAGAAACGACCTGCTAAACTGATAAAGGTGGTAAGACTCGCGCCTTTATTGCCTCGCTCTTCTTTTTCTACTTGGATGAGGATTTCTTGCCCTTCTTTTATTGCTTCTTTTATGGGTGGGCGTCCGCCTTGGGATTTACGGTTTTTGTTCCAATATTCTGGGGAAACTTCTTTTAGTGGTAGAAAACCATGACGTTCAGCGCCATAATTGACAAAAGCAGCGTTGAGGCTAGGTTCAACGCGGGTAACAGTACCTTTATAAATATTGGCTTTCTTTTGTATTTTATTGCTGTGTTCAATATCAAGATCGTAAAGGAATTGCCCATCGACCATTGCTACTCGTATTTCTTCTTGTTGTGTTGCATTTATCAGTATTCTTTTCATGCGTTTTTTTTCCTATTATTTTTGTAGTTTGATTCAAGAGAATCAGCAGATACAAGTACCTGTTAGCCAATATTAAGAATAAATAAACAATGAAATCTGTTGAGCCGTTTGTGCTGTGTTCTTGAGTTTGTTTACTTTTTTGAAAGCAAGCAATAACACTGAGTTTAGCGCTCATTATTAAGAAGAATTTTTAGTAGCGGGAAGCTAAGTTTTTGATATGAAACGTGAAAATCGTTTTGTATTGAGTCTATTAATGCCTTTATCTATGCGTTTATAGACTGTTTATAGGCATAGCATTCACTTAACTATTGATACTTTGCTAGTATATTTTGAAATAGTTTTTATCCCGCACCATGTTGGTCCGCTATTTTATTTAAATAAAATAGCAGTCAGTTAAGGCAGTAATATAAAGTGTTTTTTATATTCTATGATTCTATGTTTAATACAAAGTAAAAACAGTAGAATAACTATGATATTTTACAATACCTACTATTTGTCTTGTAGGTTTAAATTTTCTAACTCCCTGTATATAACATTATAAGTAGTTGCTATTTAATGATATGCAAATACTTAATAATTGTTATCCTAAAGATTGTCAATTTTATCAGATTCATTGCTTAATTTTTCTCAGCAAGAACTACATTCCTTTTAATAGACTAACCTATCGTGCCACATTTTCAATGTTCTTTCTGTGCCTCTTTGAAAAATTATAAAGATACGAAGTGATTTAACGGAAGAGCATTTTATTAACTAAGTTTTAATAATTAATGTAGATAACAAATAGTGTGGATAGATGGTAGTCAGAATTAATGTTATTTTATCCCGTATTGTAAGTTGCTACGGACCCTAGGTCTGTATTAGTGTACCTAATGTTTATAAGGGGTTTAAGGTATTCCTCATTATGTCGTTTTTACAGTTAAAACCCTCTTTGACATAATATAGATATTACTTAAATGTATTGCTACAAACCTTTAAAAAATATTGTTTTGTATATTTTTACAAAATGATGATTTAACAGCGAGCTGTTCTAGTCAACGCCAGTGAATATATCAACTTCTTTGATGACAAGCAATGTAAATATATCATTGCTATATAACAGGAGTGATTTATTGACTAACATGAAGATTTAGTTAGCATTTCCTAATGTATTAGATCTTTAACAGTTGCTATAATATTGCACTGTTAGTCAACTTGTTCACTAGAAGATTCTGCTGATGGCGTTGTTTTTTCTTTCAGTGATAATGAGCGTTTTTTGCGTTCTTTATAACGTATCACAACATTGCGCTTTTTTGGTTGGCGCTCGCTAAGCTCCTCTTGCATGGTTGGGTTTGAAAAGTTCTTGCTGCGATAACTGTTATTTGTATTATGTTGTGATTTATTCTTATAGTTTTGTGTTTGTCTCTGTCCCTGTTGTGGCTGATTTTGTTGGTTGCTATTACCATTACTATTACTATTGCTATTATTGCCGCCACGTTTGCGATGAATACCGCCACTAAGACGACCATACTGACCTTTATGTGACTTTTGTTTGCTATTATTATTTTTTCGTGGATTAGCGAGCGAACGCGCCCCTTTATGTTTAGTATTGGGCTGTTGTTTTTTCCCATTTGCTTTTTGTTTGTTTGGACTTAATGATAGCAGGGGTGTTGAAGTATAGGTATTGAGCGGTTCTAGGCCGATTAAGGTATTTTGCTCTAATGATTCACCTGATTCTGTTTCAATTTTTTTGAGTGTTATTCGATCATGTGCGCCTACAATGATAGCCGCTGGGTTTTCTAGCTCTTCCCAGCCTTTATTCATAATCCTATTTTGGAAGGTAGCTGTTTGTTTAGGTAGCTCAAAATGAATAATGTTTTTATAGCTTTGAGTGGTGACATTGATATTGGTTTGATCACTAATGACAATAATCGGATGTTGCTCTGATGAGACTGGTTCATCTGATTGTTGTACGTGTTTTGCTGGATGACCATGATTAATCAAGTTTTCAACCAGTGTATCAGCAGAGCGGTTAGATGAGGTATAGATCAATGTTGCCTGATCTTCTAGTTCATCAAGCATTTGATCCATTAGTGCAATTTTATGGGTGTGATCATCTGCAATATAAACTTCTTGCGGAATACTAACAAGTGGGTGTTTTTCTTCAGCAACTTCTATGTTGATGGCATCAGGTAGTAATTCTTTAAGACTCGCTTCTGATTCGTCATCTTTTTGAACAAAGGTAATGTACTGACATTTATCAGAAGCTTGTTTTAAAATGGTGGCACACAGTGATTGTAGGCCGTGATGATGAATGGTGGTGTAGTCATCAATAATAAGCATTTCAAGCTCAGAGAAATTGGCTTTATTGTTTTCAACAAGGTCATTCAGTCGCCCAGGCGTTGCAATCAATACATCAAGAGGGCGCTTGAGTAAACGCATTTGATGCTGATAAGGTCTTCCTCCACTAATAAAGCCTACACGGACAGTATAGTTTTTAAATATACGTTTGAGTGTATAGTTTATGTGGTTTACCCGTTCACGACGTGAGGTTAGTATTAGGATACGGCTACCTTGATGCTCTTCAATTGGATTATCAATTAAATAGCTGGCCATAGGAATGAGAAAAGCCCCCGTTTTTCCAGAAGCAGTTTGGCTACCGACAATGAGGTTTTTCCGTTCAGTAATGAGCGGAACAATTTGCTTTTGCAACAGCGTTGGGTTCTCATAACCTGCGCCATTGAGCGAAGCTTTGAGGTCTTGGTTTAATTCGAATTCTGAAAAAGACAAGTATATCTCCCATGTGTATTTAAACACGGGTTGAAAGAATTGGTTATTAATATCTGGATATCATCAATATACCAGCAGCGATAGTTAATGTGCCCGATATTCACTTATTCACTATAGGTAGTATTATAATTATTAGCAGCTAAGCATGCGTAACTTAAGATGCGAAAAATAGTCTATAACGGGGAGTTAGTCAAGTTGTAGATGTAAAATATAGCAATAAAGTGTCATTGTCTAGGAATTTTATAGTGTGATTATAGCTATTTTTTTGAGAGAAAGCCTATACTTAACAGGCCTTCTTATTATTTTCCACTTTATATGACGCTTCATTGGTTATTTTATACGGTTTATTGTAATTGCGATACATCACGTACAGCCCCTCGTGAGGCAGAGGTTGTCATTGCAGCATAGGCTTTTAGCGCGCTAGAAACATGGCGGGTGCGTTGTTCCTCAGGCTGCCAAGCCTTTTTTCCTTTATTGTCCATTGCGGTGCGACGTTGTTGTATTTCATCATCCGATAATTGTAGGGCAATAGAGCGGCTTGGAATATCAATCGCAATTATATCGCCTTCATTGATCAGTGCAATATCACCGCCTTCAGCCGCTTCAGGTGAAATATGACCAATAGATAAGCCTGATGTGCCACCTGAGAAGCGTCCATCCGTAATAAGCGCACAAGCTTTGCCTAGACCTTTTGATTTTAAGTAGCTGGTTGGGTAAAGCATTTCCTGCATACCAGGGCCGCCTTTGGGGCCTTCATAGCGAATGACGACTACATCGCCAGCATTGATATTGTCATTAAGAATGGCAGCAACGGCACTATCTTGTGATTCAAAAATACGTGCAGGACCACTAAAGAGCAGATTATCATCATCCACACCTGCAGTTTTTACAATGCAGCCATCCTGAGCAATATTGCCATAGAGTACCGCTAAG
>CAYNGN010000231.1:0-5108 GCA_964396615.1 uncultured Thiothrix sp.
CGTGGAGTATTGGTCAGGTGAAGCGATTGAGCGCACACAAAAAGAATGGTCACGACACTTCGCCAATCATATGCAAGGCTACTTGCTTCGCCCTGATTACTTTGAAAAAGTGAATGGTATGAGGGACGACGAAGCGGAAGATTCAGCAACAGGCATGGATTATTCAACGACGAAAACCAGTGCGATACCGCGCTTAAATGATGGTTCGCAACTGCAAGCATGGGCAATGGCTAAAGGCTTACCGTCTGTGCCTGTGGGGTTTTCGACCACGCAGTATTATCAACTATTGTGCAATGCCGTAGAGAGAAAACGCATCGCGCAAGAACGTGAAGGCAAGTAGGTGCATTAAGATGAAATTTAACAGATTATTAACCGTAAATTACTGTTGCTCTTCATCGTGAAATGAGAAACTTGTTTCATCCAAAGGGGTAGGTACAAAAGGCAAGACAGGGGTTTAGGGAAAGAGCAGTACTAGGGCTAAAAGGGGTTGTAGGACACAATAAAGGCGACGTTATCTGGGCAATAACGTCGCCTTTTTTTTGCGCGTTGATTATGCTTACAGCGCCTAAATTCAATGCATGACGGCATAGAGTTCTATATAATGCCGCGCTATGTTTCATATCGCCCTTTTTGAACCCGAAATCCCGCCCAATACAGGCAATATTATGCGCCAGTGTGCTAACACGGGTTGCTCGCTGGCGCTTATTCATCCACTTGGTTTTCAAATGGATGCGAAAAAGCTCAGACGGGCTGGGATGGATTATCGTGATCTAGCAGTGGTGCAGGAATATCAGCATTACGCTGAATTTTTAGCAAGCCTTGAAACCCAGCCTGCTCCTAAAATCTATGCTTTAACCACTAAAGCAACGACGGTGTATTCTGATGCGCATTTTCAGGCAGGTGATGTTTTTTTATTTGGCCCTGAAACGCGTGGTCTTCCCGCAGAGATTTTGGATAGTTTGCCTGAAGAGCAAAAACTACGTGTACCGATGATGCCAGACTCCCGTAGCATTAATTTAGCGAATACCGTGGCGATTGTTGCCTATGAAGCGTTTAGACAACAAGGCTTTCACAACTTATACTGAGTGCTTCTTTAATCAACTGTTTGTTTTATCGCCATGAAACTAATCCGTAGAATACAAGGGCTTCATACGGAGCCAGCGCATAAAAACCCTCATGTTGGTCGCATTGCTACTATTGGCAATTTTGATGGTGTACATCAAGGGCATCAACACATTATCCAACAACTTCAATTGCTTGCAACTCAGCAGCAGCTTATTACAACGCTGATTAGTTTTGAGCCGTTACCTCATGAATTCTTTGCACAACGCCATCAGCGTCCCTTGCCAACCCGTATTTACCCCTTGCGGGATAAAGTGCGTGTGTTGACAGCATTGGCTATTGATGAATTTGTTTGCTTGCCGTTTAATGCGGCGTTAGCAGAGCAAGAGCCTGAATATTTTATTCAGCAATTATTGATTAAGCAATTAGGGATTCGCCATTTAGTCGTGGGCGATGATTTTCGTTTTGGCAAAAATCGACGCGGTGATTTTGCCTTACTAAAAACATTGGGGGCAAAGCAGGGTATGCAAGTGACCGATACCCAAACCATTGCGCTTGAGGGTGAGCGGGTGAGTAGCACACGTATTCGTCAGCAACTTGCAGTCGGTAATCTCAGTGAAGCTAAGTGTTTATTAGCCCATGACTATTGCCTATCAGGACGTGTTAGGCAGGGTGATCAGCGGGGGCGAACGATTGGTTTTCCCACCTTAAATCTGGCATTACCAGAGCATATAGCCATTGCAAGAGGCGTGTATGCGGTGCGTATACGTGGGCTTGCTGAGCACGTTTTAACAGGTGTAGCCAATATTGGTGTCAGACCAACAGTTGAAGGAAAAGAAATGAGATTGGAAGTGCATGTATTTGACTATGCGGAGGATGCCTATGGTAAACAGGTGGGGGTTGAACTCGTTGAGTATCTTAGACAAGAAATAAAGTTTGAGAGTTTTGATGCCTTAAAAGCACAGATTGTTGTTGATGCTAAGCGTGCCAAACAGTGCTTTGAATTTTAGTATAAAGGAAAATGTTGAATGGAAACAACACATAAGCCAAGAACGATTATGTTGGCTATTTATGATTTATCGTTGGGTGGGGCGCAACGCGTGATGTCGGTTATGGCTGACTACTGGGTGGAAAAAGGTTGGCAAGTCAAATTATTGACCATAGCAAAGGTAGAAACCGATTTTTATACCGTTGATGATAGGGTAGAGCGTATCGTGCTTAATATGGATCAAGCATCCAGCTCTTTTATTAATGGTTTGATGAATAACTATCATCGTATTCGCGTATTGCGTAAAACAATCAAACACCATCAGCCTGAGTGTATTATTAGTTTTATTGATATTATGAATACGCAGATGCTGTTGGCCGTACTGGGTACAAAAATACCGATTATTGTCTCTGAGCGAATTAATCCTAACCATCATTCGATTGGCGCACTATGGGGCACAATTCGTCAATGGGTTTACCCTTATACGTCTTTATTAGTCATGCAAAGCGATGACGTAGCTGAAGATTGGGCAAAAAAACGGGTTGCAGAAGATAAAATTGCGGTGATTCATAATCCTGTATGGATTAATGATGCATTGGCTGATGTAGAAAATACAACGATTAGTCTACCTGATAGTTTCTTGATTTTTGCGATGGGGCGTTTACATGAGCAAAAAGGTTTTGATGTGTTGATTAAGGCGTTTAAGCAGTCAGGGCTTGCAGAGAAAAATGCACACTTAGTTATTCTGGGTGAAGGCGATTTGCGTCATACCTTAGAAATGTTGATTATTGAACAGCAATTGATGGATCATGTACATCTTCCTGGGCGAGTGAGCAATTCACAAGCCGTGGTAAAAAAGGCGGATATTTTTGTGCTTTCATCGCGCTTTGAAGGCTTTCCTAATGTATTAGTGGAAGCAATGGCATTAGGACGAGCAGTGATTAGTACAAACTGTCCTTCAGGGCCGAATATGATTATTGAATCTGAAGAAAATGGTATCTTGATTGAGGTTAATGATATTGATGCATTATCCCGTGAAATGGTTAATTTATTCCATGATGAAGCGAAACGTAAGCGTTTAGGTAAAAAGGCAATAGCGGTTAGGGAACGTTTTTCGGTGGCAGAAATCATGTCACAGTGGGAGGATGCCATTGAGCAAGTGGTTGATGCTGCATAGGTCTTTATTCCTTAATGCGTACGCAGCCTAAATTTTCTAAAATAGCATCACATAAAGCACCCTCAACATATTGATCAAAGCCAGCAAACATGGGGTTGGTATTAATTTCTAAAAATTGAAGTTTTTTCGTTTCAGGATCGGTTTTAAAATCAGCCGCAGCAAAATTTAAACCCAATTGATCGGTTAATGAGGTCATTTTGGTTAGCAAATCTTCAGGTACAGCGGCTGCTTTTACTGTGGTTGCAGGAGAACTCCGATAATCCAGTGCATCAGAAATGATATTGAAGCCAAACCAGCTTTCACCAATCCGAAAAATACGCAATTCGGGTTGTTCAAGTCGATATTGGATGATTTGTGGGTAAGCCAGCCCTGTCACCATGCCATTAGTGGTTAATGGCTCACAATGTGCGCCGCCTGTTACGGGTTTTGTGATCCAGTCACTTTGCTGCACGAGCTGATCCATATACATGCCATCATTACTGATATAAGAATCAGCAATATCAAAGCCAAGTTTAACGGCTAGGTGCAGAACATGCGGTTTATTCACGGGGCCATAGCGTAAATAATCACGGTTAAAGACTTTAATCTCAGGATTGCTCATTAACCAGCCTGCAAGTGTGACAAACCATTCTTGGGCTATTGCTCGGTCATTTTCATCCTTGCTTTGTAAGTAAGTAAAGACATCTTGGCGAATAAAAGCAGCGGTAGGCTTTAGGGGGTGACGACCATCATTGAGCGTATTTGCTTTGATATTCCAATTAATACGTGGTGTACCTGATTGACCCGTTAATAAAGCGTGCATTTTTATGCCATGTAAGGCGGCATGTTTTATTAAACAGATGAGTTGTGGGTCGGAGTCGCCGCCAGTAATTAAAAACAAGATATTATTTCCTAAAAAAAAGAAGGGCTAACGTTACAAACCCAGCAAGCCATGTGGATTATTTTTAAATCAGTCAGCAGGAACTGCTATGCTCAAACACGCTTCTGATTAAAAAACAACGCACATGACTTGCTTCTATAGATATTCACTTATTAAGTTTTCGCGCCCTTCGGCTAAGCTCTCCTTGAGCGTAGCCGAAGGGAAATTATTTATGTGAAAAACGAGGCTATTTAGTGTTTGTTCCGTTAAGGTAACTACCACCACCACCATCTTCTTCACCAATCGCTAACGTTGTTGCGATGGGAGGTTCAATGGATTTTGGTGGCCAACCAATTCCCCCTCCATCTTCTTCGCCAATCGTTAACGTTGTTGCGATGGGTGGCTCAATCGGTGGTTTGGGAGGCTTAATACCTCCACCATCTTCCTCACCAAGTGCCAATGTGGTAAACATCGGGGGCTTGCTAGGTGGCTTTGGAGGTAAACCAATGCTACCGCCATTATCTTCACCTAATGCCTTGGTAAAAATAGGAGAATCAATGGGGGAGGGTGGTAAGCCGATGCCCCCACCATCTTCTTCACCTATGGCTAATGTTGTTATGCTGGGTGGTTCAGTTAGTTTGTCAGGTACTGGTGATTGGCCACTTGTGTTACCTGCACCGTGTAGTGATACTAATGCTTTGATGAGTTGTGTAAGGTGTTTATTTTTACCATCATGGGGAAGCCAATTAAACAGGCCTAGTTCGGTAAACGATGGGTGAGTAGAAGGTGGTTCATTATGGATGGGCGAATTAAACAGACCTGGTTCAGTAAACAACGGGCGAGTAGGACGTGGTTCGTTTGGTTTTCGCCAAGATGTTTCCTGACGGCTGAGATGTTCTTTATTAAACGGGGTATTTTGTGTATCAAGTTTCATATCATTCTCCATGAATTGTGTCATAAGTCCATTTACAGTTACTAAAAAAGTTACTTTTTAGTTTTTTCATTGATATGCCCACCTCGTT